>CAIRNL010000369.1 GCA_903879975.1 uncultured Chloroflexota bacterium
AACTCAGAAAACTCTTGGTTCCCGGACGTGTGCAGCAGGTACTGCTCGCAGGTGAACATGCATTAGGTCTGGAGGTCTACACGCCAGGAACGCGCCACCAGTTGCTCATTGTGCTCGCTGCCGATCTGGCGCGTATGCACGCTGTCACCTACAAGCTGCGGCGCGGAGTAGAGGGCGAGACGCCCTTCCTCCTCCTTCTGCGCAAATACGTGCGGGGAGCACTGCTCACCGCCATCGACCAGTTCGATGCCACCGAACGCGTGGCACATCTCCACTTCGAGCATGCTGAGCATGGACATACTCTGCTGATCTGCGAGTTCATCGGCCGCCAGCCGAATGCGCTGTTGGTGCGACCTGAGGGTCGTATCCTAGAATGCCTGCACCACGTTCCTGCCCCGGAGGGCGGGCGAGCACTGATGCCTGGGCGCCTGTATATGCCACCAGTCCCGCCTGCCAAGCTGGCGCCGGTCGATGACGGCAGTGACGGCTATTATGCACGTCTCGGCAGCATACTGAATGTCCCCGGCCCACTTTGGAAGGTGCTGGTAGCGGGTGTGGCTGGGCTTGGCCCGACCAGTGCGCGCGAGGTTGCCTGGCGTGCAGCAGGCGCTCTCGACGCTCCTGCTCGCAGCGCCAGCGTCCTCGCTGTTGCCCAGGCATTGCAGGAGTTGTGGGCACCTGTCGTTACAGGAGAGTGGCAGCCAGGTCTGATCGAAGCAGATGGCGTCGTTGTTGCCTTTGCCGCCTGCCTGCTGCATGGCCGCAGTACATTCGTGGCGACGCCTACCCTGAGCGCCGCCCTCGAACGCTACACAGCCGCCAGCGCTGCAACTCGCCGCACCGATCCGTACGCAGGGCTGCGCGGGCAGGTACGCGGGCAGGTGCGCCGGGCGCGTGCACAGGTGATGCGCCGGCTGGAGGCGCTGGCTGGCGACGAACCTGCGCTCGGGGAAGCGGATCTGCTCCGGGCAGAGGCGCACTGGCTGCTGGCGCTGCACCACATGATTGTGCCTGGCCAGTGTACCCTGCACGTCGACACGGGCAGCGAGGAACTCGACATCGCACTAGATTCACGATACAAGCCCGTGGAGCAGGCGCAGCGCATGTTCAAGCGTGCTGCCAAGTTGGATCGGGCTGCCGGGGTCATTCCGCCGCGCCGCGCCGAGTTGCAGGCCGACCTTGAGTTGCTAGAGCAGTTGGCCCTGGATGTGGAACAGGCAGACAGCCAGCCTGAACTGGCGGCTGTGACCGCAGAGTTGCACGCCGCTGAACTCCTGCGTGGGGCTACACAACGTGAACCGCGCAGGAATGCGCCAGCTACCGGTCCGCTGCGCTACCGGACACAGCGCGGGGTCGAGATCGTCGTCGGCCGCAACGCACGACAGAACGAACAGGTGACGTTTCGCCTGGCTCAGCCAGACGATCTCTGGCTGCATGCGCGCGGCATACCTGGCGCGCATGTGATTGTGCGCGGCGCTGGCCGAACGGTCAGCGAAGAAGATGTCGAATTTGCTGCGCAGCTGGCGGCGTACCGGTCTGCAGCCCGTGGCGAGCGCCGCGTCGATGTGATTGTGACCGAGCGGCGGTGGGTCAGTCGGGCGTCAGGTGGGCGTCTAGGGCAGGTGCTTGTGGCCCACGAACGCGTCATCGCCGTACCTGGCGACGCGCCTGCGGGGCTGGCGGACAGCGGTTAGAGTGATGGAATTGAGAAACCAGGATTTTAGGGCACCGCCGCTGCCGAGAGAGAACTTGCAAAATCCTGATTTTTTCGACCTTCCCTCTAAAAATCGATGTTGATGCTGCCCCGCCGAGGTTTACGTGCAGCTTGTTCTGCCGCAGGCGGCGGCGCTGCTTTCTCTGGCTCCGCTTCCTCATCGATCCAGGTTTCGAGCAGGGCGCGCAGGGCCATCAAACTTTCCCGCCGGGCAGCATAGGCATGCATCCAGAAGTCCTCGGACAGCCCCAGATCGTTGTGGCGAAATTCCTCTACCAGTCCAGTTGCACCATCCAACAGCCACAGAAGTGCATTGAACGACCCCTCGCGTTCTGCAGCAGGGCGCCGGTCTGGCTTTGGATAGCGGCTATGGGTGCGCGGGCGACGCCCGCGGTCGCGGTTGCTCTCGCCGCGTGCGGTATCTCCAGCCAGGTCGTCCAGCGCATCAAATTCATCCTCATCTGCGTCGTCGTAGGAAAATTGGGGATAGCCACTTGTCTGCATAAATTAGGTTCTCTACTGGTGGTGCGTGCCGGGTACTGCTTCGACCGGCAGACGATGGACAATTCAACGCCGGATATTGACACGCATGACCTTGTAGTCATGCGCGCCAAAACGGTACTTATACTCCTCGCCACCCTGCATAAAGTCAAAAACCCGGCATCCTGTGACGATGGCATACTGGATCGCATAGCTGAGCAGCACCCAGCCCGGGCTCAACGCTGCATGGGCATCCGGGTCATAGCCTGAATTATAGAGCCAAAAGCGCCGGTCATATTCAAAGGCGAACAGGGTGGCGGCTTTTTCGCCGTTGAGCGTCAGAAACATCAGGCACAGGGTGCCGGC
>CAIRNL010000370.1 GCA_903879975.1 uncultured Chloroflexota bacterium
AACTGCGTCGCGTGCGCAGTGAATTGCATCGCCTGCGTAACGATGCGCGCACAGTCGCTCAGCGCCTCGATCTGCTCAACTTTCACCTGGAAGAGATTTCTGCTGCCCAGTTACGCCCTGGCGAGGACGCCGAACTCGAATCAGAGCGGCGGCGGCTGAGTAACGCCGAGGCCTTGACCTCCCTGGCAACCTACGCAGCTGCCATTCTCAACCAGGGCAACGGCGACTTCCCTGGCGCTATCGACCTTGTCAGCGAAGGGGTCGGCCGGCTGGAGAAACTGGCCCGCATCGATCCGGACATGGCAGGCGCAGCGAACGACGGCCAGGCGCTGCTCGAACAGTTGAGCGACCTCGCCCGCACCTTACAGGATTATGCCGAGAGGCTCGAATTTAACCCCGCTCGGCTGGCCGAAGTCGAGGAGCGACTCGACCTGATCGCCGGCCTCAAGCGCAAGTATGGCGACACCATCGAGCAGATCGGCACCTATGCTATCAAGATCCAGGCTGAACTGGACGAGCTGAACAACTGGGAAGTGAAGACCGCCGGCCTCGAACAGCAGGAGGAAAATCTCTTGCATGAGATCGGCCGCATCGGCGCGGAACTGAGCGAGCGACGGCGCCATGCCGGTCAAGAACTGGCACGACAGGTCGAGCGCGAACTCACGGACCTCAAGATGACGCGCGCCCGCTTTGGCGTCGCTGTCGAGCAGGCGGATCGCGCAGATGGCGCCTGGCTGACCGGAGGGCGCCGTGTGGCGTTCGACCAGACTGGCATCGATCACGTCGAGTTCCTGATCAGCGCCAATCCGGGGGAGCCGCTCAAACCGATGGCGCGGGTTGCCTCTGGCGGAGAGACGGCACGGCTGATGTTGGCGCTCAAGAGTACGTTGGCCCACGCCGACGCAACGCCAACGTTGATCTTCGACGAGATCGACCAGGGGATCGGGGGGCGTGTAGGCGCTATCGTGGGACAGAAACTGTGGCGCCTGACTGGACAGATGGACGGCGGCGACAATGGGGCCATGCCGGTTCAACACCAGGTACTCTGTATCACCCATCTGCCTCAGTTGGCTGCCTTCGGTGACCGGCATTTTTCTGTGAATAAGCAAGTGGTTGCCCAACGTGGCGAGGAACGGACGAGCACGGTCGTCAACGCGCTGTGCGACGATGACCGCGTCCAGGAGTTGATGGCGATGCTCGGCGCGCACAGCACGGCCGGGCGTAGCTCGGTGGTAGAGATGCTGGCCGAGGTCGCCCAGGTCAAGGCGGGCGCGCTGCTGCTGCAGTGATGCCACACTCTGTTGAATGACCCCACCTGACAAATTCGAATCATGGCTGAGAATACCTGGCGAAAATATCTGACCGATTATAACGAGGGGCTGGGCCTGGTCTATGAGCGCTTTGTGCTCAACGACTTTCTGGATCGCCTGAGGCGGCAGCACGGCATCACCTCCGTGCTGGAAGCGCCGCTTTACGGCATGGCAGGCGTGAGTGGGATCAACGACGTCATCCTTGCGCAGAAGGGCGTGAGCGTCACCCTGGTCGACGATACGCCTGAGCGTGTCGAAGGGGTGCAGCGTATCTGGAGCGAGGAACTGCGTCTGCCCGCTGAGATCATCTGTATCGATCCCGGCTCGTGGGGCAATCTCCCGCTGGCGAGCAAGCGCTACGACCTGACATGGCAGTGGGCTGGCCTCTGGTACATCGCCGACCCGGCTGGCCTGCTTCGCGAATTGGTGCGCACGAGCCGCAACCTCGTCTTCGTCGCAATGCCCAACAAGATCCAGGTCGGCTATTGGATGCGCAAACTCGTCATTGACCGCGAGTTTTTCGCCGAACACGACGAAAGCTGGACTGACATCGGCCGCATCCGACGGCTCCTAGAGGAAGAGGGAGTGCAGATCGTCGAGGAAGGGGTGCTCGACGTGCCCCCCTGGCCCGACACTGTCATGCCGGCCAATCAGGTGCTCAAGCGGCTCGGCATCCGCAGCCGCGCGCTCGAAGAACAGTTTACCGGCGATGGCTGGCGATGGAGCACGATGGCCTATTACCTGGGACAGGAGCCGGATCTGCGCGAACGCGTCATGAAGTATGCGTGGCTCGATCATGCACCGCTGCCCTGGCAGATGAAGTCGATCTGGGCACATCACCGTTACCTGGTCGGGCGTGTGCCGGGCTGATCGCCACCTACCTGCCCGTTCGTATTCCTCGATGGTAGATCGCACGGGTCATTGCCCGAGTGACACGGCCCAGAATTGTTTGTGACATGCGCCCTGCAAATCGGGACACGTGACACATGTGAATCAGCTACATATCCTTCACGATTGCACATAAGGAGGAACTGCTATGCCACTGAGCCCACTGGCTGGAAAACCTGCCCCGCGCACAATACTGACCAACATCCCACGCCTGATCTCAGCCTACTATACGCATTTCCCTGACCCGGAAAACCCGGCGCACCAGGTTGCTTTCGGCACCTCGGGACATCGCGGGTCGTCGCTTCGCAATTCCTTCAACGAGCGCCATATCCTGGCCATCACGCAGGCCATCTGTGACTATCGCCGCACACAACAAATCGATGGCCCATTGTTCCTCGGCATGGATTCGCACGC
>CAIRNL010000371.1 GCA_903879975.1 uncultured Chloroflexota bacterium
ACAGGCATGGCATCCATCAGGTGTGTGCGCCCCGTTGTGACCACATGGTCCACTGCAGCAGCCTTTTTGGCGATCGTCGTATGCAGATGCCTCAGTGCCGGCAACAATTCATCGTTGACAGCAAGGTAAGCACTGAGGTGGATGGCCGTTGGGATCACATCGTTGCTGCTCTGGCTCATGTTGATATGATCGTTCTGGTGCACCTTGCTGCCATGCTGGGCAGTAGCGAGTGAGGCCAGGACCTCATTGGCGTTCATATTGGTGCTGGTGCCCGAGCCTGTCTGGAAAATATCCAGCACGAAGTGGTCGTCATACTCGCCATTGGCCACGGCAAGCGCCACTTTCTGGATCGCCGCCGACATAGCGAGGTCCATCAGCCCCAGGTCGGCATTCACTGCCGCAGCTGCACCCTTGATCAAGCCCAGCGCGCGAATAAAGGTACGCGGAAAGCGCAGGTCACTGATCGGGAAATTGTCGACAGCGCGTTGTGTCTGTGCGCCGTAAAGCGCATCGACAGGAACCTTGACTTCGCCCATGCTGTCGCGTTCGATGCGATATTCAGCCATCGCTTGTCTCCTTTGAAATAAGGTTGGTGCTCGAATGCGATCTGCACGGGCCAGCATAGGAACAATTGAGCCGGCTGATCGCCGATTGAATTGACTGTCTGGTGTCGATTGTAGCACCTGGCACAAAACAAGCAGAAAACGTTGCGCTGCAAAGGTGGCTTTGCCCCCAACGATTTGACATGCCTGAAGGGCTTGTCTACAATCGCGAGGAGTCTTATCCGACCATTCATATGGATTGACATGGCTATGGCAGAGCGTATTTTGGTGGTTGAAGATGATCGCCGGATTCGTGACCTGTTGCGCAGAGGGTTGCTTTTTGAAGGCTATACGGTCGACACAGCCGAGGATGGAGAGACTGCACTGCGCGTTGCGCGCGAGAGTGTACCTGACGCAGTGATTCTCGACATCATGCTCCCCAAGATGGATGGCCTAGAAGTCTGCCGGCGATTGCGTAGCGCGTCCAACGTCCCGATCATGATGCTCACGGCGCGCGATTCGGTGCCGGATCGCGTGACAGGGCTCGACGCTGGCGCCGACGATTATCTGGTCAAACCCTTTGCCTTCGATGAGTTGCTCGCTCGCCTGCGAGCACTCTTCCGCCGCCACCGCATGGAAACTGCACCTGACGTCTACCGCCATGCCGACCTGGAACTCAACCCGCGCACACGCCAGGTCTTTCGCAGCGAGCATCCCATCGAACTGACGGCCAAGGAATTTGACCTGCTGGAGCTGTTCATGCGCCATCCTGGCCAGGTTCTCACGCGCGAGATGATCTACGAACATATCTGGGACTACGACTTCGGCGGCGAGAGCAATATCATAGAGGTCTACGTTCGCTACCTACGCACCAAGTTAGAGGCGACCGGTAAGCCGCGTCTGCTCCAGACAGTACGCGGCGTCGGCTATGCCCTGCGCGAGAGTTGATCGACTCGAAGGCAGCAGGGCGCCGCTGCACTGCGCTCGAGACAACCCATGACTATCCGTCTGCGCCTTACCCTATGGTACACCACCCTCCTCGCCACAACCCTTATCCTGTTCAGTGTTACGGTCTACTCTTCACTGGCCGCCAATTTACGCTTCCAGTTGGAACAGAGTGCCGCCACCCAGGCCCGTAACATCGCCGACGCTGTGATCCAGCAGGTGCAAGGCGACGTCGTTGTCATTCGCACGAGCGCCGACACAGTCTTCTTTCCCCAAGTCGAACTGTTCGCCTCCTCTTTTGGCGCGCAGATGATCGATGCCGACGGTGAGGTAGTGAAACGCTCCGAGAACCTGGGTGACATCCCTATTCCTCAACAGGACAGCACACTGCAGAACATCCTGCAGGGCAACGACGATCACTACTATTTTATCTCCCAAGACGGCGATGCGTTCCTAGTCTACACGGTCCCTCTGGTGATGCAGGAGCAAGTTGTAGGGGCGATCCAGATCATCCAGTCCGTCACGACCGCCGTCACGGCGCTGACCCAGGTAAATCGTTATCTTATCTTGGGCACTGCCATCAGCATCATCCTGGCGGCGATTGTGGGCGCATTCCTGGCGCGTCGCGCGCTGGCACCTATCGACACCATCACCGAAACGGCCAGCACCATCACGCGTACACGCGATCTAGGCAACCGCATCGATATTGTCGACAATGCCAGCGAAGTCGGCCGTCTGGCCGGTACCTTCAACGATATGCTCGACCGCATCCAACGCCTCTTCCAGGCACAAGAGCGGCTCATCGGCGACGTAAGCCACGAATTGCGCACCCCACTGACAACGATTCAAGGCAACATTGAGTTGATGCAGCGAATGGCCACAACGCCAGTGAGCAACGGCACCCTCGATTTGAAGGCAGCGGCTGGCCTCTTTCAGGAATCCCTGGGAGAGGTACAGGCTGAGAGCGAGCGCATGAACAAAATGATCAGCGACCTGCTGCTGCTCGCGCAGGCCGACAGTGGTGCGCTGCAGCTGCACATGGCCTCTGTAGAAATGGACACACTCCTGCTCGATGTCTATCGGCAGGCACGTCGCCTGACAGAACGCTACAAGGGCCGGGCGGACGCACTGGAGATCAGGTTAGGCAGCGAGGATCAGGCTGTCGTTTCTGGGGATCGCGACCGCCTACACCAGGTGCTCATCAATCTCGTCGAGAACGCCGTCAAGTACACGCCGGAGGGTGGCACGATCACGCTCAGCCTGGAAAACAAGAATGGCTGGGTGAAGATCAGCATTGCCGATACAGGCATCGGTATCAGCGAGGAGCAACAGGAGTTCATCTTCGAGCGTTTCTACCGCACGGACAAGGCGCGCAGCCGCGAGTTTGGCGGCAGCGGCCTCGGTCTGAGTATTGCCCTGCGCATCGCCCAGTCCCACAACGGCAAGATCACCGTTACCAGTAAACTGCACGAAGGCAGCACCTTCACCCTCTGGCTGCCCGAAGCGCAAGAAACGTCCGGCGACACCCAGCTCGACCTGAAGAACACTGTGATCGCCTGATAGTCCGGCCAGCGCTCAGCGCACTGGCCGGGGTGCGGCGGACAGCGTATATGGTGTAACTTCCTCTGCACCCACCTGCTGACGCGCGATCGCCAGCCCCCCGATCGCAGTGGCCGCCGCTGCCACCAGCAGGCTAGCCAACGCCACATCGTGCAGCCATGGCAGCTGCGGCATATTGATCCGTGGTGCCAGCGCCAGCCCAAAGAGTGTTGCGATCATCCCTGCCACCCCCGTCACCCACACGCCGTTCACCCAACGCAGCGTTCTCGGATGGATGCCAGAAGGCTATCTCGATGGCGCCCAACAGCGCGGTGCTGACCCACAGCAGGAGCAGGTTGTGCAGATAAAAGATACGCGTCTGGCCGCTCGCATTCTCCTCCCACAGACCGGGCCACAGCAGCGCGCCCGCCACCAGCACAGTAACCCCAAGGCCGGCCAGCACCGGCACGAGTATCGGCGTCAGTCCGGCTCGCCGACGCCATAGCTGCACGCCATGAACCGCTAGTACACATGAACCTACGTCAATCGGTAGTGATGGAGCAGCGCAGCATGTAGAGCAATTTGCCCAATCGCTCTACAAAACCGCCGGCCTATTTGCGCCCATCTGTACTAGTGCAAGAAAAACTGCTGGAGGAACAGGTTATCGACGCGCGCAAAAACCAGCACAACGCATCTGGAGCGCCCGCTCAGAGAGGAAGCGACTGTGCGGCTTTGTAGAGATGATAGAGCGGATGCGCTGAGAAGGCATGACAGGTCGAGCCGTCGGGGAAGTCGACATTCCAATTCTCCCAAGTCGTTGGGCAGCCGTCATGTACCCAGCGTCCCCAGCGCCGGCGGATGATCTCGACAACAGCCAGTTCCCAACCGCCTGTGTGCAGCGCCTCGAACAGGTAGTGGTGCATGAAGGGGCTGGCCAGCACCAGAGCGCCTGGCTGCGGGTTATCATCGAGGTCGAGCGATCGGGCAGCGATGGCGTCCAGCTGTTCAGGCCATTCCTCGGCTGCGGCTGCCCCGGTCAGCACAGCCAGCGCAGCTACCAGCTGTGAAGCTGTTGTGCGCGCTGCATCATCCCACCATCGACCCTTCTCCCAGAAGAAAGAGCGGCAGGCAGCACGCAGGCGCGCTGCCCGGCCCGACCAGCGTTGAGCATCCTCGTCCGCAGCCGATTCGCCTGCCAGCCGCGCCGCAGTCTGGAGCGCGAGCAGGTAGTGCAGGTTGTAGATAGCGTTGGGTTCCTGGCGTGACACAGGCGCCCAGTCCAGAAAGAGGCGGCGCCCTGGCTGGCTGCGGATCAGCCCATCGCTGTGCTCGTCTGCGGCGAAGCGATCGAGCAGTGCCACCAGCACCGGCCACAACTCATCCACGAACGACCGATCGCCGGTGCAGCGCCAGTAGAACTCCAGCAACTCAACCCACGTGAAGTTGTAGTCGACCACAGTATAGGCATGCACTTCACCTGGGACAACGCCCGGCAGCACGCCGTCGGCATAAGCGCCTTCTGCTGCCATGCGCAGCACCTGGCGCAGGGGCCGCACATCCTCGCTCAGCGCGTACATGATGAGCGACTGTGGCAGCGCGTCGCCCACCCACTGCGAACTCTCGCGCCACGTGCTGTCGACAAAGCCATCTTGCAGGCAGGCGCGGAAGGTGCGTTCGCACAGATCGGCAACAGCAAGCAGATCAGGATCATCCAAACGCAGCGGGCGATCGACCTGGAGTGGATACCCTGCGGCGCGCACATGGAAGCGCAGGCGCAAGTCCGGGTTCACCGGCCCGCCAAGCACAAAGAGCACATAGCGCCCGCCTCGCAGACTGAACGATTGAAGCAACTGGCTCCCAGCCCGCAACGTGTAGCGGTCGGTGAGCCGTACGCGACAGTAAGTCGCCGGATCGGAAAGCACTACGTCGCCGTCACGCGTCTTCTCGGCATAGCTGACCAGCAGCGTTTCGCTCCCCGCTGCACCCTTGATTTCGACCCAGCCCTGACACGCATAATCGCGCCCCAGGTCGAAGAGCCATGTGGTCACCTCATTCTCCAAGGCAGCGGATTGATACCAACCGTCAACAGCAACTGCCGGTTCTTGCGGGTTACCAGTCTGCCAGGCCTGGCGCAATGCGGCATGAATATCGGAACTGCGCAGATCAACCCCACCCGCACGGCGTACTTCAAGCAACGTTGGGCTCAGTTCCTGTTCCTCCAACAGCGGTATGTCTCGCATAGCCATTGCAGTCCACGGATAGCCACCGACTGGCGCCACAACACGCGCTGCATCCCATGCACAGGCATCATATGCAGGCTCAGTCCAGGCATCCTCCTGCGTGAGATTGCGATCCTCGACGCCACTGCCGTAGATCGAGATGCGCGGCACAGCAGCCGAAAACGAACGATTGCGGCGTGCGCGCCACATGGCATCGGTAACAAGGTGCTCCTTGCCATCGATGCGCAGCAATGCCAGTACACCTGCCGCTGCCCGGTGGAGGTAGGCGAAGTGCGAATAACCCGGCTGATAGATCTGAACGGCAATCACGTTGGCGCCAGGGCGTAGAAATTCGGTCACGTTCAAGTGATCTACGGCCTGCCGCCATGGGTGACAGCGTGCCGGGCCGCGACCTGCGAACCGCCCATTGACCCACAGCCGGTAGCGACTATCGGCTGTGATGAATAACTCGCCGAGGCGCGGCTGTGCAGGCAGGACGAACTCCGGCGAACGGAAATCCAGGTAGACCTCCTGCAGGTCAAAGGGATGGGCGGAGCCGATCCAGAACGTACTGGGCGGAAATTTAGGCTGTGTCATCGCTGTTCAGAGAATGGAAACGGATCGAATGATGAGATGAAGGGATGACACGATGAAGAGTACATGGCACATTTCCCCTCATTTCGTCATCCCATCACAAATTTCACGGCGTGCGATATTGTGCAGCCAGTTGCTTGACGGTGGAATAAGCGCGCAGTAAGCGCTGCGGTGGTATGTCTGGCTGCACGAAATGGCCTGTATTGTAGATAAAGCCACCGCCTGGCCCGTAGATAGCAAACCGCTGTGCAATATACTCCTCGAGTTTGTCGCCATCATAGGCCAGCAGGCCGTCAATGACGTCGAGCGAGCCATAAACGGTGATCTTGTCACCGTACTGCTCCTTGACCGTGCGCGGGTCCATACCGGAACTTTCCTGCACCGGGTGCATGGAGTCAAAGCCGATCTCGATCAAGTCGTCCATGATCTGCATGATATATCCGTCCGAATGCAGGTTGACGAACAGGCCACAGCTGTGGGCGTGATCGACGACACGACGGGCATACGGCGCAATCATGCGGCGCCACATGCGCGGTGAGAAGAGCATGTTCTGGTTCGATCCCCAGTCGTCGGAAAGCGTGATGCCGTCGACGCCGGCCTCGGTCAAGCTATCCACCAGACCACAGAGCCAGTCAGCATAGCGATCAAACCAGGCGCCCATGATCTGGGGTTCAGCGCCCAGGTTCATCCAGCAATTTTCGATGCCGATGATGCGGCTAGTGCCCTCGACGATGCCCCACACATGCGCCAGGATATAGCGCTTGTCGCCCTGCTGGCGCACTGCCTCCGCCACGTTGAGGCCGGCAAAATCATAATTCCAGTCGGTGTGATTCAGCCAGCGCGGGTCATGGGGGTCACCTGGTTCGAAGTTGGGTAGTTCCTTGACATCCCACAGCCGCCCGGTCTGGTTGGGATACGGCACGAAGCCGACAAAAATGTCGATCCCATACTCGTCAAAGAATTGTTCACGTGGGCCATATTCGGCGGCCAGCATCTCGACAAACTGTCTCTGGTATAGCCAGCAATCTACCGGCGTGCGGTCGGTCGCCTGGCGGCGCAGTGTAGCCTTCACACGTTCTTTTGAGTTCATACCGTCGCACGAATCCTTCCCTAAATCCACTCTGAGAACATTTGGCTTCGAACCTGAACAACGTCGGCGGGAGATACCGGGTTGCTTCAAGGCCCTTCATGAAGGCAGCCGGCCTGCCTCATTCTCTAGTCTTCTGCCTTCAGATTCAGCATGCCATCCCAGTCAGCCAGGTCCAAGGACGCAACAAATTGGCTGTGGTTGGCTTCCCAGTGCACCTGTTCCCACACCGGCACCATGGCACGCAGGTCGGCCGGCAGGTCGTGCAGAATCTCGGCGTAGGCATGCTCCAACAGACGGTAGCCGGAGGAGGGGTGCTCAGCAAACTTCGGATGGGGCCGGATCAACCCATCCTCGACCAGGAAGTGATCGATAACATCGGCCATGCAGTTGAGCAACTCCAGCTTGCGCGCCCATGGCGTGGAGAGTTGCACCGCCTCGTCGACCAGCGGCGCCATAGGCGGATAGAGCCGCGGCAGGCGCTGAAAGAAGGCATAGGTCCACTTGTCGTAGGGGTAATACTCTCTTTCCAGCATGAAGGCTAGTTGCACGGCCCAGCGTACGGCGCGCGAGAAAGTAATCGTAGCGTAGTATTCGTTATTGCGCAGAATGGCACGCTTGAGCGCGTAGCTGCCCATGCCCGAGAAATAGCGGCACCAGTGAGCAATGCGCCGCAGCCGCACCGGCTCGGGATAGTAGCCCTGCAGCACGGCACGGATATGTGAGAATCGCCCCACTTCATCGAGCCACACCTCACCGTTGACAATGTGGATGATGTCTTCCTCAGGCGCGGCCAGCCAGTCGGCATGGCTCTCCGGCGCATGGTCGACGCCGATGGTCGTCTTCAGATAACTCTCCAGCCCCGTAATCGAAAGCCCGCTACCGCCCGAAAAACCTGAACGCACATCGTAGCCCTTGTAGCTTTCCGGCAAATAGGGAATCACTGCCTGTGCTATGGTACGCCCTCGCTGGTGGTAGAGAGCGTCGGGCATGACGGCATTGACACGGATCCCCCAGTGGTGGTCGCTGGAGTACTCGTCGTCCATGCCCATCACTTCAGAGCCGTAGCCAAAGACGCCAAAGGCGCTCTGCGCCGTCTCGACCGGAAAGTCGCGGCGTAGAATCGGCAGCAGGACCTCCGCAAAGAATTGCCGGCTGACATTGATGATCGACTCGCTCACATTCACCTCCCAGACAGAAATAGACCGCGGATCAGGCGGATTGGGCAGATGTACACGGATGTTGCTCGATCCGCTCGAATCCGCCTGCTCCGCGTCGTCCGCGGTCTATTCACTGCTGTCTACGAACTACTTCGATGCAGCCTCGACATTGTCGATGTTGTAGACCGTGAACGGTCCCATGACGATGCGCAGGCCGGAATCGCGGGTCGGATCCTTCTCGATCGTGTAGGCGCCCATGCGGCCGGCCTCGAAGGTCTCGCCCTCAATGCCCTGCAGTGCGCCGGTGGCAATCAGATATGCAGCATAGTAGGTCGTGTACCCGAGGTCCACGAAGCTCCACAAGGCAAACTCAGGCGCGCAGCCGTTGAGCGTGTATTCCACCATCTCAGCAGGCAGGCCGAGACCAGAAACCTTGACCGTATCACACAGGCCTTCATCCTGCATGGCTTTGGCTGCAGCAACGATGCCGACCGACGTGGGGGCCATGATGAGTTCCATGTCAGGATACTTGTCAATCAGCCCCAGTGCCTGGTTGTAGGAATCCTCGGACTGGTCATTGCCGTAGACGATGTCCAGCAGTTCGAGATTGGCGTACTGAGCGTCCGTCAAAGTTTCCTGCAAGGATGCAATCCATGCATTCTGGTTGGCGGCATCTGGCGAGGCAGAAAGCACGGCAAATTTGCCGCCATCTTCGCCAAGGATCGAGCGAGCCATATCGGCCATGACCTTGCCGGTCTCTGCAAAGTCGACCTGGGCCACGAACAGCTGCTCACCCTCAGCCGACGGGATCGGCGAGTCCCATGTGACGACGGTCATGCCGGCATCGCGGGCAGCCTGCGCAGCGGGCGCAATCTGGTCACCGGCGTTGTTGGAGATCATGATTGCCTGCACGCCCTGGGTGGCGGCATTGGTCACAATTTCAATCTGACCGGCAACACTGTTCTCAGGGGTCGGCCCAAGGAACTGCAATTCGTCGGGGTTCCCCAGTTCAGCATGTGCTTCCTGGGCGCCCTGATTGGCCTGGTCAAAGACGAGGATACCCAAGAACTTGGGCATGAGCACCATCTTGACGGCCTGGCCAGGGGTTGCTGTGATGACGTCACCCGACGGTGCGGCAGCCTCTGCAGCAGGCGCCTCGGCGGCGGCTTCCTCGGCCGGGGCCTCAGTCGCCTCTGCCGGCGCTGCTTCGGTGGCTTCAGCGGGCGCAGCTTCCGGCGCAGGGGCCGGTGCAGCTGCCGGCGCGCAGGCAGCCAGGAGCATGCTGGTAATGACCAACATGCTCAGGACAATCGTACTTAGCTTTCGCATGGTTCTTCTCCTTGAAGAATGGTTAAGAAACTGACAACTATAGGTTTGACGCGTAACCGCAGATGTAATCTTGAGAAATGGTCACTCGGCAGCCACCACCTCAACCGCCCGTACTCGACGGCGTTTCAAGGCCGCTCGTACATTGCCGGCCAGGTTTGGCACAAGCACTGACAGGATGAGCAGTACACCGATGACGCCGGTCTGGACGTGCCCCGAAAGGTTGGCCAGTCCCATGCCGTTGCGCAGGTTCAGGATGATCAGCACGGAAAGCAACACGCCCCACATCGTGCCCGTGCCGCCGAAAATACTGACGCCGCCCAGCAACACCATCGTGATAATGTCCAACTCGAAGCCGAGCGCCATATCGCCGCGCACTGCACCCAGGCGTGCGGCATAGAGAACACCAGCCAGTGCTGCGATGGTCGACGAAACAACGAACAGGATCATTTTGGTGCGCCGCACGCGCACACCCGAATAGCGTGCCACGTCGTTGCTGTTGCCGATGACGTAGACGTAGCGCCCAAATCCGGAATACTGCAAGAAAATGATCGCAAAAATCAGCAGAACGAAAAAGATGAGCAGGGCCAATGGGAAAGGGCCGACCAGCGGCTGCTGGCCAAGGCGGTCAAACCAATCGGGGAAATCACCGATAGAACGGTCCTCCAACAAGACGTACGCCAGCCCGCGGTAACCGATCAGCCCAGCCAATGTCACCACAAGTGACGGCAGACCGACGATACCGATCCAGAAGCTGTTGAAAATCCCCGCCACAATACCCGCCAGCAACCCGCCGGCGATTGCCCACTCCATCGGTGTGCCGCCCGCAAAGAGATATCCCATCATGCACGCGCTGAAGCCCATGACGGACGCCACTGACAGGTCAATTTCGGCATTGATGATAATGAACGTCATGATCAGTGCCACGATGATCTTCTCAATCGAGAGTTGGAAGAGATTCACCCAGTTGTTGATCGTGAGATAGCCAGGCGTACTCAACGCGTTGTAGCCGACAACAGCGAGTAGCAGGATGAGCAGCAGCCCCTCCCAGCGGCGGAGGATACTCCAATCAGGCCGCATAACTTGCCCCTCCCTTTTCTGCTGGCGGTTCGCTGTCGCTGGAAACCTGCAGCTCGTGGCGTGACCAGACTTTGCGCAGTTTGTTCATGATCACCGTATCGGTCGCCACTGCCAGCAGGATCAGCAACCCGAGTAATGCATCGCGCCAGAACTCGCTGATCGCCAGCCAGCGGATCAGGCTGTTATCGAGCACATCGATGAGAATGGCGCCCAGGAACGCCCCAAAAGGCGACCCTAGCCCGCCATTGATGTTGACGCCGCCGACGACTGCTGCTGCCACTGACTGCAACTCAATACCTTGACCGGCCACCACCGTGATATTGCCGAAGCGAGCCAGGAACATGAAACCGCCGAGGCCGGCCAATGCCCCGCTCAGCACGAAGGCCGTGAAGATGATCCGCTGCGCCGGAAAACCGGCAACACGCGCAGCATCTGGGTTGGAGCCAATGGCATAGAGCCGACGTCCCCATGGCAGGTAGCTCACCACCAATTGGAAAATGATCACGATCAGAACGGCTATGAAAAAAAGCAGGCGAATGTCCAACGGCCCAATGCTGAAGACGTTGACTGGCGGCAGGTTCACCAGCCAGCGCGGCAACTCATTGGTCACCACAGAGTTGGCACCGGAGATTTCCACCAAGACAGTCCGGTAGATGGCCAAGGTGCCCAACGTCACAATGATCGCCGGCACACGGCCATACGCCACCAACAACCCGTTGATCGATCCCATGACAGCCCCCATGCCAATCGACATGAGCACCACGACAACCGGATGAATGTCATTGTTGATCGACAGAAGCGTGCCGACAGCATAGGCGGTGAAGCCGACGATCGATCCGACTGACAGGTCGATATTGCGCGTCAGAATCACCAGGGTCTGGCCGACAGCGACGACCGCAATCACCGCTACACTGGCGGAAATGCGTGTGAAAGTGCGGGGCGAGAAGTAGTTGTCGATCTGCGTGCCAAAAAAGATCAGAATCCCCAAGATCAGACCGATCAGCACTAGCTCGCGAATCTGCTCCGGTTGGAAACGGCGGCGAATCGAGTTCATGGCTGCACCGCCTCCGCATGTTCCTGTTGTCCCATCGCTGCCGTCATCACGCGCTCCTGACTCGCGTCCTTGCGGTCAAAGATGCCCATCTGGCGTCCCTCACGCATGACCAACACACGATCACTCATGGCCAGCACTTCAGGCAAGTCAGATGAGATCAGGATGATGCCAAGTCCCTCAGCCGCCAGATCGCTGATAATGTGATGTACTTCTGCTTTGGCACGTACATCGATGCCGCGCGTCGGTTCATCCAAGATGAGCAGTTTGGGGCGAGCGTTGAGCCACTTGCTCAGCATCACCTTCTGCTGGTTCCCTCCCGACAGCTTGCCGACTTCGAGCGCAACCGACGGCGTGCGAATCATCAACTGCTTGCGGTACGTTTCTGCAGTGCGCTGTTCTGACGGCCGCTGCACCAGGCCGAGCGCAGACAGGTAGCGGCGCAGGGTCGGCAAGGTAATGTTGGTGGTGATCGACATGGGCATAATCAGCCCTAACCCACGGCGATCCTCGGTCACGTAGGCGATGCCCAGCTTGAGCGCATGGTCAGGCGCCTTGATCGCCGCCGGCTTGCCCTCGAAGATGATCTCACCTGTGTCGGCAGGCTCAATGCCAAAAAGTGCCAACCCCACATCCGTCCGCCGCGCGCCGATGAGGCCAGCAAAGCCTAGTACCTCGCCCTGATACACATCGAAGTTGACATCGGTGAACACGCCTGCCTTGCCCAGCCCGCGCACGGACATGAGCAGGTCGCCCCGCGGCACCTCACTCTTGGCAAAGAAATCGCCGGCATCGCGACCCACCATTTCACGGATCACCTGGTCGCGCTTCACATCTGCCTTTGGCCGCGACGAAATGAACTTGCCGTCACGCAGCACAGTCACGCGATCGGCAATACGAAAGACCTCTTCCATACGGTGGCCGATGAAAAGGATAGCCACCCCTTGACTGCGCAGCGTGTTGACCAGCCGAAAGAGTTGATCAACCTCGTGAGCCGACAGGGATGCCGTCGGCTCATCCATGATCAGCACGCGTACCTTCAGGGAAATCGCCTTGCCAATCTCCACCGCCTGTTGCGCCGCCAGGGTCAGGCCACGCGCCGGCATGCGCACGTCAAGTCTGACGTCGAGTTGCGCCAGGATCGCCTCAGCATCCTTGTACATGCGCCCCCAGTTGACAACGCCCCCCCGGCTGCGGTGGCTGATAAAGATATTCTCAGCCACGTTCAGGTCCGGGAAGATCATCGGCTCCTGGTAAATTGCCGCGATGCCAAAGGTCTGTGCCTCCTGCGAATTGTTGATATGTACAGGTCGTCCGTCGAGCAGGATCGTGCCGGTATCGGGTCGGTGCACGCCGGTCATAATCTTGATCAGGGTGGATTTACCTGCACCGTTCTCACCGATCAGCGCATGCACCTCACCCGGATAGAGCGTGAGCGATACATCCTCCAGCGCCTGCGTGGCATCGAAGCGCTTGGAGATGTGTTGCATCTCAAGGACGGGTTGCTTGGTTGCGGTCTCTACCATGGCCGTTCCACCTGAGTGGTAAGCTTGTGACAAGTCCTTTTCATTGGAATCCACCGCTGGTCGAGGCCACACCCCGCTCACTGCGGATCTTGGCTTCATAGCCCGACGCCCGATAGGCTGCAATCGGGTCAGTCGGCACACCTATCTCCTCGCGCACCTTGGCGAGCAGCGGGCGCACGTCGGTGCGAAATGCGTCGGTGACGAGTTTATGCGCTTGCAGGACTTCGCCGGACGCCTGCAGCTCGGCCAGTGGGACGCGCGGCACGACGAGCGCCTTGGCGTAGGCTTCCTGGCAGTTCAGCACGGAGAGGATCATAGGCGCCATTTTGCCTTCAATGTTATGACACTGATCGATCATGTAGGCCACGT
>CAIRNL010000372.1 GCA_903879975.1 uncultured Chloroflexota bacterium
AGGGCAAAGTCTTCCGCAGCGGCGGGATCGGCCACTACTTTGCCTTCCCCAACCACTACGCGCTGGCACAAGATCCGGAACAGTCCCAGGTTGTGGGCAAGGTCAAGACAGGGATCATCCCCGGGCTCAGCTTGCGCAGCGGCTCAGCCAATGGTTTCGAAGGCTACTCGATCAACAAATTCTCGAGCAACAAGGAACTGGGCATGGCCTGGCTCGAATTCATTGTCTCGCCCGAGGTGCAGAAGTTGGTTGCCACCAGCTGGGGGCGACCGCCGGCGCTGAGCACGACCTTCAGTGATCCGGAAGTACAGGAGAAGGCACCTCAGTTTGCAGCTGTTTCCGAACAGGTGCAGTACCCAGCGCAGCGCTACGGCTCGCCCTTCTATTTCGATGTTGGCACCGTGTTCAACGACCATATGAACCGGCTGCTCAAGGGAGAGGGCACCCCCAAAGAAGCCTGTGAACGGATTCAGGCGGATGCCCAGAAGGCTATTGACGCCTATTGGGCTATGGCCTCCTGACCAGACCTTGGCCGTATTGGGTGCAGGCAGCTGCTGCCTGCACCCAATACGATTATGAAGACGAACGAGCGATATGACTCCTACACAACCGGTAGACGGTTTCTGGCAGCGTTTTCATCGCATGGATGAGGGTAGGTTTGGGCTGCTGCTGCTGCTGCCCACACTCCTGCTGGTGCTGGTTTTTTTGGCGTTGCCCATCCTCTATGCGCTCTATATGAGCCTGCATCAGATCGAACTGACCATTTCCCCGCAGTGGAAATTTGTTGGACTGGCCAATTATGCCGGGCTGGTGACAGAAGCGCGTGTCCTCGAGACTGTGCCGCGTACGCTCTATTTTGCCGGTCTCAACGTGATCGTCACGACGTTGCTCTCGCTTTGCCTGGCGTTGGTGCTCAACGAGCAGTTTGTCGGACGCAACTGGATCCGGGTCTTGATCTTGCTGCCCTGGGCAGTGGCGCCGGTGGTGAGCGGGGTGATGTGGCGTTATATGTTTCACCAGAGCTACGGCCTGATCAATGCCCTGCTCCAACAATTGGGGCTGATCGACCGTTATGTGGTCTGGTTTGAAGACCCTACGTTTGCGCTCAGCATCGCCAGCTTTGCGACAGCATGGAAGGCGCTGCCGTTCTCGACATTGATTCTGCTGGCGTCTATGCAGAGTATTTCAGAGTCGCTCTTCCGGGCCTCCAAGATGGACGGTGCCAACGTGTTCCACCGGTTTCGCTACGTCACCCTGCCGCATCTGCGCCCGACGCTGGTCTTTGTGGTGGTGCTGCAGATTATTTCGTCGCTGCAGGCATTCGATATTATTTTCACATTGACGCGCGGCGGTCCTGGGCAGGGTACCGTGGTGCTCAACTACCTGACCTTTGTCAACGCGTTCGAGCGGCTTAGCATCGGCAATGCAGCGTCGCTGGCAGTCTTGCTGGCGCTGCTGATCGTGCTGCTCAGCGCGCTGTCGATCTATCTCACCCAGGAACGGCGGAAGCAGGAGTAAACGCAAT
>CAIRNL010000373.1 GCA_903879975.1 uncultured Chloroflexota bacterium
TACCAGGCTGCCTATGGGGTGGTCGGCCGCTTCACACAGCCGCCCGTACGGGATGGACGGCTGGTTTTGATGGACTACCGCGCAGACCACCTCACTGCGGCCGAGCGCGCCCAGGATCCGCCAACTTTTCTCTACGCCATGCACCTGGGCGATGGCCGCTATTTTGTCGAGGAAACCTCTCTGGCCAATGTGCCCGCCGTTCCATTCGATCGGCTCGAACAGCGGCTGCGACGCCGGCTTGCGCACCGCAATATTGCCATCGCCGCAGTCGAGCATGAAGAGTATTGCCTCTTTCCCATGAATATGCCCGTCCCGCTCCTCGATCAGCCCGTCCTTGGCTATGGCGGTGCAGCCAGTATGGTGCATCCGGCGTCGGGCTACCAGGTCGGCGCAGCGTTGCGCTACGCGCCTATCGTGGCCCGCGCCCTCCACGATGCGCTGCTCGACCCACAGGCAACGCCTGCGCAGATCGCCGCAGCCGGCTGGCAGGCAATCTGGCCGCCCGATCGCCTGCGCAAGCGTCGGCTCTATCTCTTTGGCTTGCAGACGTTGCTGGGCTTTGACGTGACGCGCTTGCAGAGCTTCTTTGCTGCCTTCTTCCACTTGCCGCGCCGCCAGTGGGGAGGATATCTCTCCAACACGTTGACGAGGGTAGAGGTCATGCGCGCCATGACGGAACTGCTCCTGCGCGCACCAATGGACGTGCGGCGTAGCTTGATCGGCTCGGCATTCCGGCATCCGGGCATGTTTGCGCGCGCAGTGTCGGGGCTCGGATAACCGGCAGCGCGCACAGCCCTATACGTGAAGGTTTGCTTTCTCTTCCGCGCGTCGAGCCAACGCCTGCGTCAGCCGATCGACCATGATGGCGACGATGACGATGGCCAGCCCCGCCTCTACGCTCTGCCCCATGCGGTTGTTCTGCATGCCGTCGACCACTTCCAGCCCCAACCCAGCCGCACCCACCATGCCGGCGATGATCACCATCGAGAGCACCATCATGATCGCCTGGTTGACGCCTAGCATGATCTGCGGCAGCGCCAAGGGAAACTGCACTTTGCGCAACATCTGCAGATCAGTGGAACCGAACGCCTGTGCCGCTTCTACTGCCGCCTCGTCCACCTGGCGAATGCCGAGCACCGTGAGGCGAATCTGCGGGGGGAGCGCATAGAGCACCGAGGCGATGATGCCGGGCACACGGCCGACGTTGAAGAGCATGATCACCGGCACCAGGTAGACAAAGCTCGGGATCGTCTGCAAGAAATCCAGAATCGGGCGCATCACGCGCTCAACGACGCGACTGCGCGCCGCCCAGACACCCAGCGGCACGCCAATGGCGACGGTCGCCGCCACTGCAACCACCACTTGTGTGAAGGTGTCGATAGATGCGTCCCACATGCCCAACAGGCCGATAAAAAGCATGGAAATGGCGTACAGCGTTGCCAGCCCCCAGCCGGAAAGGTTCCACACCGCCGCACAGACGAGCAGGATCAGCGCCGGCCACGGTATGATCTCGCCGAAAAGCTTGCGCAGAGGCGCCAGGATGTAGAGCGATGTGAAGTCGCTGAAGGGACCGGTGCCCAGACCTGTCGCGCCGATCTCATAGAGATTGACCTGTGCCCACTTCACAGCGGCATTGACGGGCGCAGCCAGGGAGAGATACCACCCTTCCGGGAAGTCGACCCAGCCTAGCCCAAAGCAAGTCAGCGCCAGGATCCCCAGTCCGGCGAGGCTGAGCCACCAGTAGGCGTGCTTTGCCACTGGCCCGGGCAGCCTGCGGCCCAGCGCGCCGCCAAGCCGATAAACGCGGTCGATCGCGCTTTCCAAATGGTTCGCCCAGCCGTATTGTTGCCAGCGCGCCGGCAATAGGCGGAATCCCTGGTGGCGCGCCTGGCTGGCGTAGTCGATCCGCCCGATGGCCTGGCTGAGCCGATCCAGCAGGATCGCCATGAGCACGATAGCCAGCCCGGCTTCCAGCGCCACACCTACATTGAGCCGGCGCAGTGACTTGATCACCACATCGCCCAGCCCACCCGCACCGACCAGCGCCGCAATGATCACGATGCTGAGCGCCATCATGATCGTCTGGTTGACGCCAGCCAGGATCGAGGGCAGCGCCTGCGGTATTTCGATCTTGAATAGCATTTGCCGTGATGTCGAGCCGAAGGCTTGCGCCGCCTCAATCATATCCTCAGCGACCCGGCGCAGGCCGAGATTGGTCAGGCGCACCACGGGAGGCACAGCATAGATGACGGCTGCAATCGCTGCCGGCACCGCACCGATGCCGAAAAAGAGCACGACAGGGATGAGATAGACGAAGGCCGGCATCGTCTGCATTCCGTCCAGCACGGGGCGTACTACTGCCTCAGCCGGGTCGCTGCGCGCGATCCATATCCCCAGCGGGATGCCAATCAGCAGCGCAATTGTGACCGACGCCACCATGAGAGCCAGTGTCTCCATACCGGCGTCCCACAGGCCGAACCAGCCTATGAAGAGCAGGCAGAGTATGGCGCCAGCGCCCAGCCGCAGTCCACCAAAGCGATTGCCCAAGATAAACACAAATCCTGCTACGACCGGCCATGGCAGCCAGAGCAGAAACGCCGCAGCGTTGCGGATTGCCAGATCCATGATGTTGCTGACGGGTTCGAAGAAGAAGACGAAGATCGGGCTGGTCGCGCGATGGCCGACGACCCACTTCTTGAACTCGTCCAGGGGCGCGCGCAGGCCGATGTTCCACTCTTCCGGGAAGCCGGCAATCGGTTGCACGAACACGTTGTAAAGAATCAACAGTAACGCCACTCCCACTAGAATGTGCGGCACATAGCGGGTCGAAAATTTCGGATTGCCTCGCGACGCAGTAGCTGCCCTTGCCATGGCCATGGGCCTATGCCCCCCCGATGTCCACCAGCGTGTCGGCCAGCGCCAGCATGACGGCCTTGCGGTCGACCAGCCCCACTAGATTCTGTTGCTCGTCGACGATGGGCAGGTCCTGATCGCTGTCGACGGTCAGCGGAATGAGTGCTTCCAGCGTCGTGTCGATGGCGATAGCCTTGCCGATGAGCGCACTCTTGTCGTGTACGGGCTTCATCACGCTGCGCGCGGTCAGCACCTTGACACGCGGTACATCTTGGGTGAACTCGCGCACATAGTCGTTGACCGGGTGCGCCACGATCTGCTCCGGGGTGCCAATCTGTACGATCTCGCCGTCCTTCATGATCGCAATGCGGTCGCCGAGTTTGATGGCTTCCAGAAAGTCGTGGGTGATGAAGACCAGCGTCTTGCGCAGATTCTTCTGCAGCCGGATTAACTCATTTTGCATGTCGCGGCGGATGAGCGGGTCGAGCGCACTGAAGGGCTCGTCGCATAACAGGATTTCCGGGTTGACGGCCAGCGCCCGCGCCAGCCCGACACGCTGCTGCATGCCGCCGCTCAACTCGTGCGGATAGTGGTTTTCCCAGCCGCGCAGCCCCACCAACTCGAGGATATCCTGCGAACGAGCCAGGCGCTGCTCCTTGGCCATCCCCTGTACTTCCAGCCCGTAGACCACGTTATCGAGCACCCGGCGGTGGCTGAAAAGGCCGAAACGCTGGAAGACCATGCTCATGGTGCGGCGGCGCAACTCGCGCAGCTGGCTGTTGTCCAACGCTGTCACGTCCGCACCATTGACGAAAATTTGACCGAGGGTTGGCTCGATGAGCCGCGACAGGCAGCGGATCAACGTGGATTTGCCAGATCCCGATAGCCCCATGATGACGAAAATCTCGCCATCGTACACATCGAATGAGACGTCTCGCACGGCAAGGACGTGGCCGGTCTGCTCGAGCACTTCGCTACGTGTCATCTCGGGCGTGACAGTGGTGACAATATGCGCTGGCGCCGCACCGAAGACTTTCCATACATGCTGACAGGCGATCTTGACTGGTTTCATGTCGAATCTCGCAGGCGTGGACCGAAGTGGTAGACATACAAGTATAGACCAACATGAATCGGCTGGCAACCGTCGAAAACTTGACACTGACTAGATGTTTCTGGTACTAACTCAACTGTGGAATTTTGGAAGTCACGACGAAGGATATCGCTAACCATCTATTCCGAAAGGCGGCAACATGGCAACCTACCAGGTTCTGTACTGGTTTGATATTCCCGTTCAGGTCAAGGCAAGTGTTGGACGTAACCGCCGCACTGTACCTCTCTCCGAGCGCTTTTCCGAGGCAGTTGACGCTGCCGCTATGTCTTCTGGGTTGATCGGCTCAGATGCCTACACCGAGCAATTCCGCTGGGGAGATGTGCTGGAGCGTGATGGCGAACCGCAGGAGGTTGCTACTGCCGTGGTCGCTGAACTGGAGGCGCAATATGCAGAGATCGACTGGCGCACGACAGCAGGGACATTGCGCCAACAGCGCGGTACGGCTTGATCCCCCCGCATCCTCTCTGATCCACGCTGGGATATCATTGTTACTGCTCGACAGCACAGGTTGTCGAGCAGCCCTTTCCCTGCTTTCGCTCAGCTGCCGGAATTCTTGTAGACCTCCCACAGCAGGATGGAACCCGCGCAAGAAACGTTGAGGGAATTCGTGCTCCCCGAAATCGGAATTCTCACGATATCGTCGCACAGTTCTTTCAGTGCAACGCTCATACCCTTCGCTTCATTGCCTAGAACCAGCGCAATCGGCCGCTCCAGCCGCTGCGACTGCAGCGACACACTTCCCGACGAATCGCTGCCAACCACTCTGAGCCCACTTTTCTCCTTTTGTACGGCCACCCACCGCTGTAATTCTTCCATGGACGGAATTGCCACAACGGTTGAGTGAAAGATACTGCCAAGACTCGACCGGATTACTTTTGGATCGTAGACGTCAATTGCGTGGCCGAGCACCAACACGGCATCGACGTCGAACGAGTTGGCTGACCGCAGGAGCGCTCCAAAATTGCCGTGATCGCTGGGTCGGTCGAAGATCACTACGCAGGGATTGCCCGACAGGCCGATCTCCCAGAAGCGCTGTGGCTGCATCTTCGCCGTGACGACGATCTCAGAAGGCTCGTCTCGGTCACAGAGTTCTCGATAGAGAGAAGCCGACATCTCAATCATCTTGGCATCTTGCTGATCGGCAATCA
>CAIRNL010000374.1 GCA_903879975.1 uncultured Chloroflexota bacterium
CACTACTTGACGATCTGGGTAATGACACCTGCGCCGACGGTGCGGCCACCTTCCCGGATGGCGAAGCGGCTGCCTGCCTCGAGCGCAATGGGCGAAATCAGCTTGACGCCCATCTGGATGTTGTCACCCGGCATAACCATTTCGACACCCGCCGGCAGTTCAATCTCGCCGGTGATGTCCATCGTGCGGATGTAGAATTGCGGGCGATAGCCCTTGAAGAAGGGTGTGTGGCGTCCCCCCTCTTCCTTCTTCAGCACATACACCTCAGCCGAGAACTCCGTATGGGGCGTGATGCTGCCAGGCTTGGCCAGCACCTGCCCACGCTCGATGTCCTCGCGCTGGATGCCGCGCAGCAGACAACCCACGTTGTCGCCGGCAATGCCCTGGTCGAGCAGTTTGCGGAACATTTCGACGCCCGTCACCACGGTCTTGCGTGTCGGCGCCAGACCCACAATCTCCACTTCTTCCATCGGCTTGATCGTGCCGCGTTCGATACGACCCGTCACTACCGTGCCACGTCCCTTGATGCTGAACACATCTTCGATGGGCATCAGGAACGGCTTGTCCGTTTCACGCACCGGCGTCGGAATGTACTCGTCCACCACACGCATCAGTTCCCAGATACACGCATACTCCGGTGCCTTCGGGTCCGTGCTCGACGATTCCAATACCTTCAACGCACTGCCGCGCACAAACGGGATGTCGTCGCCCGGAAACTTGTAGCTGCTCAGCAACTCGCGCATTTCCATCTCCACGAGTTCCAGCAGTTCTTCGTCTTCCATCATGTCGACTTTGTTGAGGAAGACCACCATCGCCGGCACTTCCACCTGACGAGCCAGCAGAATGTGCTCGCGCGTCTGAGGCATCGGGCCGTCCGGCGCTGCTACCACGAGGATCGCACCGTCCATCTGTGCTGCACCCGTGATCATATTCTTGATGTAGTCGGCGTGCCCAGGGCAGTCCACGTGCGCATAATGCCGCGTCTCTGTCTGGTACTCGACATGTGCAATCGCAATCGTGATGCCGCGAGCCTTCTCTTCCGGCGCATTGTCGATGCTGTCGAACTGGCGATAGTCCGCCCAGCCTTTCATCGACAGCACTTTCGTGATTGCTGCCGTCAAGCTTGTCTTGCCATGGTCAATGTGACCGATCGTCCCCACATTCACATGGGGCTTTGTCCGCTGGAATACTGCCTTGGCCATTGGAAAATGCCTCCTTGCAACCTAAGATTTCAGTTCTAACCGAGTTGCTTGTGCAAAACCCTTCTTTGAATACGGAACCGCCCTGATGCGGGCGGTCCTCGTTATAACTCCATATCCTGCACGCCCGTCACATATTTTGACCGAGCGCGTGCACAAACGTTCGGAGAGCCCACAACCGGACTTGAACCGGTGACCTCATTCTTACCAAGAATGTGCTCTACCTGCTGAGCTATGTGGGCAGAAATAGTGGGCGGGGGCGGATTCGAACCACCGTAGGCGTCAGCCGGCTGATTTACAGTCAGCTCCCTTTGTCCACTCGGGCACCCGCCCATATCTGCTTTTCGCACCAAGTCTTTCCAGTCTCAGTCGACAGAGCCGACGATCGGACTCGAACCGATAACCTGCTGTTTACAAGACAGCTGCTCTGCCGATTGAGCTACGCCGGCGCTTTTGGTGCTGCTCGGTATCTCAACGCTGCGCTTTTGAACGCATACGTGGAAAATGATTATAGCATATTCGTAGGTTCGGTCAAATTGAACCCCCGAACAATGGCACTTACATCTTCTCCCTTCTGGCAGTTCCGTCTTACCTCCTTGTTTGACATGCTCCTACCGCTGTGCTACAGTCCGCGCAAGTATTTTGCTGAAAAATCTGTCTGCATCGAATCGATCAAGTTTCTCTGGGACGCTTGCGGCGTTCCCACCCTTCTGCCCCCTTCCTGGCATCCAGTATAACGGCGGGGCACTACTCAGTGGAGGCGCAATGCGCGTGAATCGTCTGCGCACGCTTTGGCAGCACGGGGATGCTGCCCTATGTGCGTGGCTCTCCATCCCTAGCAATTTCTCAGCGGAATTGATGGCTCATGCCGGCTTCGACTGTCTCACCATTGATATGCAGCACGGCCTCATCGACTATCAGGTGGCGGTCACTATGCTCCAAGCAATCTCGACGACTGACGCTGTCCCGCTTGCCCGTGTGGCGTGGAATGATCCCGGCACGATCATGAAGCTACTGGACGCTGGCTGCTACGGCATTATCTGCCCTATGATCAATCATGCTGCCGAAGCCGCCGCCTTCGCCGCTGCCTGCCGCTATCCACCATTCGGTATGCGCAGCTATGGCCCCAAGCGCGCCATGCTCTATGCAGGAAATGATTATCCAGAATACGCCAACGAAACGATTCTGGCGATTGCCATGATCGAAACCGCTGAGGGTCTGGCTAACGTCGATGAAATCGCTGCGCTGCCTGGTATCGATGCGCTCTACATCGGCCCGGCCGATCTGAGCCTGTCCCTCGGTCGCCAGCAACGCATTGATCAGACCGATCCCGTCATGGTCGAGGCGCTCGAGACGGTGTTGGCCGCAGCGCGCCGGCACGGCAAGGTGGCAGGGCTGCATACGGGCTCGCCCGAATATGCGCTTGCCATGATCGAAAAAGGTTTCCGCTTTGTCACCGTTGCCACTGACGCCAGTTTTTTGGAGAATGAAGCGCGCCGTGTGGTCGCTGTGGCGCGTCATGCCAATCCGTCCAGCGCGCGCGGCCCCTATTAGTGCTCGTATGGTCCGGCTGTTGACACTCTTTCTGGCCGACACCGCTGTTTCTGAAATCTAGTCTCTGTGGAGGGAGTCGTGGCGACACTGCAAGGAATGCTCACACTGGAGGACCTGGAAGCCCAGGTGCGTGCGGGTACCATCGACACGGTGCTCGTCATGTTTACCGATCACTACGGTCGATTCATGGGCAAACGCTTCGATGCCGAGTTTTTTGTCTCCGATGCTGCCCGCTACGGCACCCACGCCTGCAATTATCTTCTGACGGTCGATATGGAGATGGAACCGGTGCCCGGCTATCGCTTTGCTAACTGGGAGCGCGGCTACGGTGATTTTCATCTGGTGCCGGACTTGTCGACGTTGCGCCTGGCAAGCTGGCTGGAACGTTCGGCCCTTGTGCTGTGTGATGTAATGGACGAGAGTAGCCATGAACTGATTCCCGTGGCCCCGCGCTCCATCCTGCGCCGCCAGATCGAGCGCGCCGCTGTAGCCGGCTATGATGTCAAGGCGGCCTCAGAACTCGAATACTACCTCTTCACGAACAGCTACCACGACGCCGATCTCAAGCGCTTCACCGATCTTGAGCCTGCCGGATGGTACATTGAGGACTATCACATGCTGCAAGGGACGCGTGCCGACGCTTTTCATGGTGCAGCCCGACGCCATCTCAAGGCATCAGGTATTCCTGTCGAGAATTCCAAGGGTGAGTGGGGGCGCGGCCAACACGAACTCAATGTGCAGTATGCCGAGATCTTGACCATGGCCGACCGCCATGCCATCTATAAGCAGTGCCTCAAAGAGATCGCCGACCAGATGGGGCTAAGCGTTACCTTTATGGCCAAGGTTGCGCCAGATGTGGCCGGGTCGAGCAGTCACATTCATCTCAGTCTGTGGCGCGGCGCCGAGAATGCCTTTGTGGGTGACGAACAGGTGGGACCACTCTGTGCTTCGCCGGTTTTTCGCTGGTTTTTAGGCGGCTGGCTGCGCTTTCTGCCGGAGATGATGGTCCTGAATGCACCCACGATTAACTCGTACAAACGCTACCAAGCC
>CAIRNL010000375.1 GCA_903879975.1 uncultured Chloroflexota bacterium
CTCGCGCAGCGCAGCGTTCCCGCCCAGAAGCGGGTCGATCTGCATGTAATCAAACGTGTGGTAGCGATGGTTGGATGCGGATGCAAAGATCGGGTTCAGATAGATGGCATTGACGCCAAGCTCTTGCAGGTAGTCCAGGTGATCGACGATGCCGTACAAATCGCCACCCTGAAAGCCCTGCTCTTCGGGCGGGCTGCCCCAGGGTTTGAAGCTGATACCGGGCATATGCGGCGTGCGCAGGCTGCGCGCAAAACGGTCGGGAAAGATTTGATAGAAGACGGCGTTTTTCACCCAGTCTGGGGTATGAAATGACATGTCCGGTCGTTCCTTTTTCGGTCGAGGCTTTGCTGCGAACAGGTGTCAATTCTGTCATGGCGCGCGTAAAGTGTCAATTGCATAGCGCGTGCTGCGTACTCTGGCACCCTGTCCCCAGTAGACTCTTGCTCTTTGACACATGATTCGTGGCACATGAATTCCCGGTTCCGCGCGTGCCCGGAGGATCGGTCAACGATTTCGCGGCATCGTAGCGCGTCGGGTATAATTCGTCCGCGATCAACTTGCTGCACCGGAAGGAAGTCATTTTGGCCGACCCTCGCATTGATAGTCTTGCTGACCTGCTTGTCAACTACTGCATCGCCGTGCAACCCGGCGATTGGGTTATGCTGCGCAGCGATCTACCGGCGCGGCCGCTAGCCGAACTCGTCTACGCCCACATCCTGGCTGCGGGCGGCCATCCAACTGCGCTTTGGAATGTCGAGACACTCGACGAGACGTTCTACGAGCAGGCCGGCGACGATCAACTGCGCTGGATATCGCCGGTCGAGGTGCTGCTGGCTGAGCGCGTCGATGCGCGTATTGTGATTCGCGCGCCCGAGAACACGCGTGCGCTCACGGCCATCGATCCGGCCCGCCAGCGGCTGCACGGCGTCGCACAGCAGCCGCTGCGCCAGATCTACCAGCAGCGCGCCGCCGCAGGCACACACCGCTGGACGCTGACGAACTTCCCTTGTCCTGCGCTGGCGCAGGAAGCCGACATGAGCCTACGCGACTTTGAGGACTTCGTCTACGCCGCCACCTACGCCGACCAGCCGAACCCGATTGCCGCCTGGCAGGCAACCCATGATCGGCAGCAGCGGCTGGTCGACTGGCTCCAGGGCAGGTCCGAAGTCGTCGTGCGTGGGCCAAACGCAGACCTGCGCCTGTCTATCGCCGGGCGCACCTTCATCAACAGCGACGGCAAACGCAACATGCCCAGCGGCGAGATTTTCACCGGCCCCGTAGAGGAATCGGCCGAGGGGTGGGTGCGCTTCACCTATCCAGCCATCCGTGGCGGGCGCGAGGTTGAAGGCGTCGAGATCGTCTTTGCCCAGGGCAAGGTGGTCAAGGCCACGGCGCGCAAGAATGAAGCCTACCTGCTCAGCCAAATCGAGAGTGACAGCGGAGCCAGCTACCTGGGCGAATTCGCTATCGGCACCAACTACCAGATTCAACGCTTCACCAAGAGCATCCTCTACGATGAAAAAATCGGCGGCACCATGCATCTGGCCCTGGGGGCGGGATACCCGGAGACGGGCAGCCGCAACCAATCCAGTATCCACTGGGATTTCATCTGCGATATGCGCACGGAGAGCGAAATCCTGGTCGACGGCGATCTGTTGTTCAAAAATGGTCAGTTTGTCATTGCGTAGGAATTTCTACGGCGACAACGCAACTCTGGAGGCCCTTCCATGCTAGTACGCGATATCATGTCCAGCCCTGCGATCACGGTCTCGGCAGACACCCACATTCCGGAGGTGGCTCGACTGCTGCGCACCCACCAGATCAGTGGCATGCCCGTACTCGACGCCGATGGCGCCTTGCTCGGGATCGTCACCGACCATGACCTCATCTTGCGCAACGCTCCAGTGCGCGAGCCGCGCTATTTTGCCATTCTTTCCGGCTACATCCCGCTCAACCTGGAAGAGCACCGCCACTACAAGGAACAACTACGCCACACCATGGCCATCACTGCCGGCGATATGACTGAGCCAGGTGTGCCCGTCGTTGCACCGGACACGCCCCTGGAGCACGCAATGGAGTTAATGCTTGACCCGGCGGTGACCATGTTGCCTGTACTGGAGGGTGACCAGGTGGTCGGCGTTGTCACGCGCACAGATCTGGTACGGCTCATCGAAAAGTTGGAAAGCGCGCTGTAGCTGAACGCCGCAGTTGTGAGTATCGGGGGAAAACCGGTGCTGGCCCGTTCGCTGTGCCCTTCGGTGCACAGCTGGGCCACTACGCCCAGAGGACGTCACCGTCGCTCTCGTAGTTGATCTTCTTCTCCACATACATGGCCTCCGCGCGCGCTTCTTCGGCTGGGCGATCCTGCTCAAACCATCGCATCCACTCGGACGGTGCATCGAGATCCTGGCCGCCGTGTTGCGTCATACGCCGGCGCACCTTGAGCATGACCGGCGTATTAACGCTGGCGCCACTGACGATGACCTGACCCTTGCTCAAGTTCGGCAATTCCTGTAGCAGGTCTCGCCCCACGCTCTCCACTGAATCGGCAATGCGCGTCTGGTCGATCGGGTTGGTGATACGCATAATGCATTGAGTCATGCACTGGCTGAGTACATCGCCGTCGAGTTTGCCCGGCCGCTGCGTGATGAGGCCGATGCTGACGCCAAACTTGCGCCCCTCGCTCAAAATTGTCTTGAGCACCTCGGAGCTGACGGCATCGGCGTTGGCCGGCGCGTAGTTGTGCGCCTCTTCGAGCAGGCAGAAAACCGGATACGGCAAGTAGTTGTGGTCGCCGTGCGCCAGCGTGCCCTTACTTGTATCCATGCGCGCCTGATAGGCGCGGCGCAACAACGTGGCAGCGATCACCTGCTGCTCGCGACGGTCGATCTCATTGAGTTGGATGATGGTGCACTGTCCTGGCTTGAAGAGTTCATCCAGTTCCAGGTTCTCGAAGTCGTGAAAAATCCGGCTGTTGCCCAGCGCAGCGTGCAGACGCCAGATGAGCGCGCCAGTGGTCGGGTCTTCCTCATCCAGGCCGTTTTCATCGTTCTTCTTGCCCTCTGCGCTCTGGCGCACGGCATAGAGCAGCTGCTCCAGCGTGTAGTGGCCATTTTTGGCGCTGCGTTGAGCAAAGGCGAAGGCGCGCCCCAGCTGGTAGTGCATCTTATCCGACAGATTGGGCAGCAGGTAGCGCAGGTCAGCCAGTGTCAGGGAATCGATGCGCACGCGCAATTGGTCCGGGCGGAA
>CAIRNL010000376.1 GCA_903879975.1 uncultured Chloroflexota bacterium
CGGGGCGCGCAACACGGTGAACGCGCTCTGCCGGTCGAGCAGCACCATCATCTGGTCAAAGACGCGACTGCCGTGGGCGACCAATTCTCGGTCGCTTTCAGGCTCAGCACCCTGAAAGCGCAAACTCAGGTGCTGGCGCCCAAAATGTGCAGCCAGTTCATCGGGAAGAAGCACATCGAGCCGCAATTTACCGGCCGATGGCTCCTGCGCGACCGTGGCACCCAACTGGGCAAAATATTGGCAGGTAAACTCAAAGAGCGTGTGATCAGGTGGCGGCGCCGATGGCGCCCGCTTGGTTCGGCGTGGCATAGGGGCTCATTATACCGCCAAGATCACTGCAAACGAAAGCCGCGCCAGTTTCCGCATTATGCAAAGTAATGATATGATGAGAGAAATGAGCGATTCGAATCGTAGGCCGACAACTGTGACGCCAGGGCGCTCCTGCGGCAATGATATCCTCCAGTGTAGGCCAGGTAGCCGGTCGGCTCTCTACGCCGGGAGTCAAGAGTATGCAGAAACAGATACAGACTTATCTCAACCATCTGGCAGTCGACGAGGAATCTTCGGAAAACACGATCGCCGCATATCGGAATGACCTTGGCCAGTTGTATACGTACCTTGCTCAGTACAGCGAGGTCGACGGCACAACCATCACTGTCTGGGATGATGTGACCTTTAGCGTCGTTCAAAATTATGTGCTGAGCCTGCGCGATCGCAACTATGCGTCGTCGACGGTTGCCCGCAAAGTCGCGGCCGTCAAGAGTTTCTTCGAGTATATGGCCAAGCACGGTGACATCCAGCAGGATGCCACTGCGCTGCTTGCTTCGCCCAAAGTCAAAAAGCACCTGCCCCACACGATCTCCTATGAGGAGATTGAACGGCTTTTGGAGGCACCGCTGACACAAAACTCCCCGCAGGCCAAGCGCGACAGTGCGCTGCTGGAAACGCTCTACGCAACAGGGATGCGCGTGACCGAACTGGTCAATCTGGATCTGGCGGACCTTGATCTGCAGAATCGCCAGATCATCTGTGGTGCAAGCAATCGGCGGCGCCGGACTGCACCGCTCAACGAACGCGCAACCGGAGCGCTGACCCTCTACATGGAGGAGGGGCGCCCTGGGCTGGTCGTCCAGCCGGAGGAAATGGCCCTTTTTCTCAACCATCGTGGCCAGCGGCTGACCCGCCAAGGGCTCTGGCTCATCATCAAGCGCTACGTCAAGGAAGTCAACATTGAGGAGCCAGTGACCCCGCACACGCTGCGCCACAGCTTTGCCGCCCATCTGCTCAATCGGGGCGCGGGCTTGCGCGAAGTACAGCGCCGGCTCGGCCACGCCAGCCTGAGCACGACGCAGGTTTATCGGCAGATGCGCGTCGTGGAGGGCGACTCGAACGTAATCATCGACGGCAAACCGATCAAAGATTAGCCTGTCCAGCACGCCGGCTATCGCCGGAGGAGCATGCCTTGCAGCTCGACTTGAACGGCCGCATCGCTCTTGTCGCCGGCGCAAGCCGCCGTGTGGGCGTCGGCGCTGCGGTGGCGCGTGGCTCACAGGGCAGATCATCCGTTCACGCGGCGGCGCCTGACACGCCGGCCGGCTGCCGCCGCTATTTCCCCGACAGGAGTGATGTCGGCATGCGCACGATGCGCATGCCGCGCTGGCGGTGAATCATCCCTTCCACCCAATAGAAAATCAACGCCACCCAGATGATGGAGAAACCGATCAACTTAGTCTGGCTGAAGGCTTCGTGAAAGACGAGCAGCCCGACGAGGAACTGCAGCGTCGGTGCGACGTACTGGAGTACGCCCAGCAACGAGAGCGGGATGCGCCGCGCCGCAGTGGCAAACCACATCAACGGTACAACTGTGACGACACCGGTCGTCAGCAACAGCAGCGTCTTGCCCCACCCAGAGACGCCCAACCCGCCGGCTCCATTCAATTCTCGGTAGATGAGCAGCGCCAATGCTGGCAAGAGAATGACGCCGGCCTCGACCGTTAACCCTTGCGGCGATGTCAACGAGCCATGCTTCTTGAGCAGGCCATAGACGCCGAAGGTAAAGGCGAGGATCAGCGCGATCCACGGCAACTGACCGTAGCTGACGGTCAGAAAGAGCACACCCGCCGTCGCCAGCGCAAGCGCGGCCCACTGCCCGCTGCGCAAACGCTCGCGCAAAAACAGGACGCCCAGCAACACGCTGACCAGCGGATTGATGAAATAGCCCAGGCTCGTCTCGATCACATAGCCGGCATTGACACCCCAGATGTAGGTGTACCAATTCACTGCCAGCAGAATACCGGCTGCTGAGTAGAGAAGCATCACGCGGCGTGAGCGCAGTGCGGGCTGCAGCCATGCCCAATCCTGCCGGAACGTCAGCAGCCCAAGCAGAAAAACCAGCGACCAAATCACGCGGTTGGCCAGAATGTCGATGGCCGGCACCGGTGCCAGTAGCCGGAAATAAAGGGGAAAGATTCCCCAGGTCGTGTAGCAGGCAATGGCCAGCCACATGCCGCGCCGTTCTTCATTGCTCATGGCCGCATTCCCGTTTATTCCACTCCCAAGATAAGATCAATCTAAACAATTTCAGTACGTGAATCAAATAGCCCGGAATGCTTCCTGCAGGAAACCATGGTCTGCAACTCTACGAACAGCAAGTCGCATGATCTCTTGTGTACATTCTCGGTTGCGGTCTGTATCAACCCCTGTGCGTCAGTGGGTGCGTACCACCCAAACCAGGACGTCATACAACATGCCGCCGGCGCCCATATCCGTTTCGTCGGCTGGCGTGATCTGGTTGATGTTGCGGCCGTCCGGGCTGAACTTGGCCCACCACACACCAGGCGCCAGCACTGTGCCGGAGATGATATCGTCCGTTACCCTGGCGATGAGTTCCACCTCGCCCCGTTCGTTGTAGACACGCACACGGTCGCCAGATGTAATGCCACGCCACGCAGCATCGTCGGGATGGATGCAGAGGAGCGGCTCTCCCTCACGCTGGATAAAGCGCGGCACGTTGGCAAAGGTCGTGTTGAGAAACGAGTGCGCCGGCGGTGAGATGCAGGCGAGTTGCAGAGTGCGATCGGCAAGGGGGGATGGCTGATCGCCGGCCGCCACATGGGGCGTTGACGGTTGACTGTCGATGGTTGACCACTTCTCTTCACGCTCCTGCCACTTGGGCGCCGTATACGTTGGCAGCGGATCGTAACCATCTTGCGCCATACGTGCGCTATAGAATTCACACTTGCCGCTGGGCGTCGGGAAGTTCCCCTGCGCAAAGGGCAGATAAGGATCGGGCACATTGACTCGATAGAAACCATCTCTCAGCAGGCGCTCCCAGGTAAGGCCAGCAAAGCGTTCGTGTGTCTGCGCCTCCACAAAGGCACGCAGGATCTGCTCATCTGTCTCGTCAAAACAGCCATCGCTGTAGCCAAGCGCAGTTGCCAGCCGGCGGAAGATTGCGCTGTTGGACAACGCCTCGCCCACGGGTGCAATGGCAGGCCGGTTGAGGGTCAGCCAGGCGTGGCCGTACGAACGATGGATATCCCAATGCTCAAGTTGCGTCGTCGCCGGCAGCACATAGTCGGCATAGTCGGCGGTGTCAGTCTGAAAATGTTCCAGCACCACGGTAAACAGGTCGTTGCGGCGCAGGCCGGCCAACACCGCGCCCTGGTCAGGGGCGACTGCGGCTGGGTTGCAATTGTAGACAATGAGCGCCTTGACTGGCGGCCCAGCCTGATCGGGCATGGGCATGCGATCGATGGGGCGCGGCCGGTAATGAGCACGGGCCAGCAACGCCGGCTCCAGGCTCAGCGCGTCACCCAGGCGATTCATGTTGATGGTACGCGGCGCAGGGGAGCTCTCTTTCGCGTGGTGGATGGGCAATTTCCCGTCGTCCTCCGCATACAGCCCAGATTTGTCCAGATGGCGGAGCAACCCACTGCTACTCAACTGGATACCGCCACCGTGCTCGCGCCAGGCGCCGGTCAGCGCAGGTAAGCAGGTGATGGTTCGCACAGCCATTCCGCCACCGTAGTGGCGTTGCAGGCCATAGTTGATGCGGATGGCCGCTGGTCGCAGTTGGGCGTACTCGTGCGCCAGGGCAACAATGCGCTGTGTCGGCACGCCGGTGATCTGCGCAGCACGCGCTGGGTCCCATGCTCGGACGCGTTCGGCAAGTGGGTCGAAGCCCAGCGTGTAGCGCTGCACATAGCTGGCATCGTGCAGCTTTTCCCCGATAATGACGTGCATCATAGCCAACGCCAGTGCACCATCGGTGCCGGGTCGAATGGGGATCCACTCGTCAGCAGCCTTGGCGGTGCGTGTGGCAGCTGGGTCGATGACAACCACACGTCCACCCTGTCGGCGCGCGGCCTGCACGAAAGGCCACAGGTGCTGGTTGCTGGTCAACGTGTTGCTTCCCCAAATCAGAATAAGACGGGCATGGGCGAAGTCCTCGGGCAGCATTCCTTCGGCTGCACCAATCGTGTAGAGGTAGCCTTCAAACCCTGCCTCAGAGCAGATCGTGCGCGCCAGGCGGCTGGCGCCGATCCGGTTGAAAAAGCGTGTTGCCATGCCCTCACCCTGCAAAAAGCCAAGCGTGCCGCTGTACGAGTACGGGAGTACAGCCTCTGGCCCATAGGTCGTAATCACAGAGCGTAACCGGTGCGCGATCCCTGCGACTGCCTCTTCCCATCCAATCGGCTCGAATTGACCACTCCCCTTGGGTCCGACACGGCGCAGGGGCTTGGTCAGACGCTCTGCATGATAGGTGCGCTCCAGGTAGCGATCGACCTTGCCGCACAGCCGGCCCTGGGTGATGGGATGATCGGCATGTCCCCAGATGTCGACGGCGCGGCCACTGGTTTTGTCAACCGCCACCTGCCAGCTACAGGTGTCAGGGCAGTCATGTGGGCAGGCACCAGTCACGACCGTGTAGGCATCGCGGGCAGAGTAGAGATCGATTTTGCTCATGACATTGTTCTCCTGTCATCATGCATCGTCATGCCCCCCATCGTACTCCACTACCTGGAATTCGCGGTATTTGGAGCAACTCAGTACGATACAATGGCGCTGTTCCCGCCAGAGGTGCAGGATCGTCGCGCGGGTGTATCCCAGTTGCCGTGCGCTTGACATCCGCCTGCGCACAAAGCTTTGTGCCCTCTGCCGGAGGCTGCAGCCGCCATCTGTGCAACATGCACAAAAAACCATGCCGAGCTTTTGGCGATCTTCGCGCTGGTATCAAGACGCCAGCTTTTCTATAGTTTATGCAATGCATTTGTTTGCTCGTTTGTCCAGAAATGGCAATACTCGCCTGCCGTCGCAGGGGTCCCGGAGTCACATCAGACCTGTCTGTGACGGTTTTCTTTCTCTGCTATCGTTCGCAATTTCACAAAACTACGCAATAGGAGATGGTTTATGAGCTTAAACTGTAGCACGGCTGCGGATGTGACCAAGGCCATCAAAGGCAGTGACATTCAGTTTATCGACATCAAATTCACCGATCTGTACGGCCAGTGGCAGCACTTTTCGGTTCCGGTCGATTACTATGACGAAGACGACCTGTTCAAGTCGGGGCTGGGCTTCGACGGTTCCTCCATCCGTGGCTTCAAGTCCATCGAGAGCAGCGACATGCTGCTCGTCTGCGATCCGACCACAGCCTTCATGGATCCGGTCTGTGCACACCCGACGGTCAGTGTCATCGCCAACGTTTACGAGCCAGGCACCTTGGAACCCTTTGGCCGCGACCCGCGCAATGTGATCCGCCGCGCTGAAGCCTACATGAAAGAAAACGGCTTTGCCGACACGATGTACTGTGGCCCGGAAGCCGAGTTCTTCATCTTCGACCAGGTCATGTATGAGAGTGGCCGCTACTCGGCTGCCTATGGTGTGGAGAGCAGTGAAGCCATCTGGACTGCCGGCGAATGGGGACCGGGCCACAAGATCGGCTTTAAGGCGGGCTACTTCCCTGTCTCACCGTTCGACCTGTTCCAAGACATCCGTTCGGAGATGGTCAACGAGATGGTCAAAGCCGGCCTCAAGGTCGAGCGCCATCACCATGAGGTTGCCACTGCCGGCCAGACCGAGATCGACCTCAAATTTGCGCCCATGATCCAGATGGCCGACTGGATGCAGATTTATAAGTACATCGTCAAGAATGTGGCGGCCAGGCACGGCAAGACTGCCACCTTCATGCCCAAGCCGATCTTTGAGGACAACGGCTCCGGCATGCACGTGCATCAGAGCCTTTGGAAGGGTGGCAAACCGCTCTTCGCCGGCAATCAATATGCCGGGCTGAGCCAGGAAGCGCTGTGGTACACTGGCGGCATCCTCAAACACATCAATTCGCTCCTCGCCATCTGCGCACCGACGACCAACTCCTATCGCCGCCTGGTGCCGGGCTACGAAGCACCCGTCGTCATTGCCTACTCGGCCCGCAACCGCTCCGCTGCCTGCCGCATTCCGGTCTCTTCGCAGTCGCCCAAGGCGAAGCGCATTGAGTTTCGCTGTCCGGATCCGGCTGCTAACCCCTACCTGGCCTTCTCTGCCATGCTCATGGCCGGCCTGGATGGGATCAAGAACAAGATCGATCCGGGCAAGCCATCGGAGATGGACCTCTTCGAGGGCGAGACGCTCAAGAAGGTGCGCACGGTGGAAGGCTCGCTCTCAGCTGTGCTAGATGCGTTGGAAGCCGACCACGACTACTTGACCGCCGGAGGTGTCTTCACCGAAGAGCTCATTGAAACGTACGTGGCTCAAAAGCGGATCGCTGACGTAGATGCTGTGCGCCTACGCCCGCACCCACACGAATTTGTCATGTACTACGGCGTCTAAGGCGGCCGTTGCGTGTCAAGGGCCGTGATCCATGATTCCAGCATGAAGCTGTTACTGTCTTTTGACAGCCAGCCACTGGCCCTTGACAATCGAACACCCGCGCTGCGCACGAATCGTGCGCAGCGCGGGTGTTGGTATGTGTAGGCTACAAATGATCAAATGAATATAGTCACAAAGACGCAAACGATTTATCTTGAGTACGGCCCAGGGCGTCCCAGGTTCGGGGCAAAAATATTCCCAGCGCTCGTCTGCTACAAGCGAGTTGACAGGCCATTTGCCGTACCGCCTTGCGTCTTGCACCGGTAATCCAACGAGGAGTATTTCTCCATGCCAATCACCTACAAACCGGAAGAACTGGAGCGCATTGACGAAACCATCAAGCGCAATGACATCCGCTTCATTCGCTTGCAGTTCTCCGACATCATCGGCAGTTCCAAACAGATCACAATCCCCGTCGATCACTGGGATGACGCTGTATCGCACGGGGTCTGGTTCGACGGTAGTTCGATTGAGGGTTTTGCGCGTATCGCGGAGAGCGATATGTACCTCATGCCGGATTTGAGCACTTTCACGGTGATCCCTTGGGAGATGGATCTCTCCACTGCGCGCGTGATCTGTGATGTCTACACGCCGGATGGCACTCCCTTCGAAGGCGACCCACGCTACGTGCTCAAGCGTCAGATCGAACGCGCAACGCGCCTGGGGCTCGACTACTATGTAGGGCCAGAGTTGGAGTTCTTCCTGTTCAAAATTCATCCCGGCGGCGAGTTGCTGCCGCTGACACCGCACGATGAGGCCGGCTACTTTGACATCAGCACCGATCTGGCACATAGCGTACGACGCCAGATGGTCGATGCGCTGACGGCCATGGGCATCGACGTCGAGGCCTCGCACCACGAGGTCGCTGCCGGCCAGAGTGAGATCGACTTTCGCTACGGGCCGGCGATAGCCACCGCCGATGCGGCGATCACCTTCCGCACGACGCTCAAGGCTGTGGCACAGAAGAATGGCCTGCACTGCACCTTCATGCCCAAGCCGCTGGCAGGCGTCAATGGATCAGGGATGCATGTCCATCAGAGCCTGTGGCACATCAAGAGCGGCGATACCGCCATGTACGACGCCGACAGCGAATACGGCCTGAGCCAGACCGCCCTGCATTTCATTGCCGGTCAGCTCACCCATGCCCAGGCCATGACACCCATCATTGCACCCCTGGTCAACAGCTACAAACGTCTGGTGCCGGGCTACGAAGCTCCAGTCTACGTCTCCTGGGGGCGCACCAACCGCAGCGCGCTCATCCGCATCCCGCGTATCACCTCCGGGCGCCAAAAGAGCACGCGCTGCGAGCTGCGCTGCCCGGACCCCAGCTGCAATCCCTACCTGGCATTTGCCGTCATGCTTGCCGCCGGCCTGGACGGTATCGAGAACAAGCTGCAGCCACCCCTACCCGCCGAAGAAGACCTCTACCATGTGGACGGCTCACGTGCCGGTCTGGAGACGCTACCCGAGGATCTGGGCGACGCCATCGAAGCGTTGAAGGGCGATGAGGTCATCCAGGACGCGCTGGGCCAACATGTCTACGAACGCTATGTTGAAGCCAAGACACTGGAATGGCAAGAGTACATGCGTTATGTCAGTCGCTGGGAGCTGGACCGCTATTTGAAGGTATATTGACGATGCCAGGGGCAAAGTCGAAGGCCCCTGGGCGCCTACTCTGTCCGCACAATTTTCACAGCGTGCTTGGCGCGCACATCGTACAGGTCGGAACGGCGGTCGTAGAGGTGGCGCACGGTGGCTAGATCGCGCTGCTGCACAAGCGAGGTGACGTCCAGGTCGGTGATCAGCACGGTCTCGACGTTGGCTTCGCTGGCGCCGGCAGTGGCAGCGGGCGGAAAAGCGAAGTCGCTCGGCGTGAAGACGGCAGCCTGGCCATAATTGATCAGATAGTTCTTCGCTGCCGGCAGGTTGCCCACATTGCCTGCAATCACCGTATAGACAAAATTCTCCACCGCGCGCGACTGCGCAGTATAACGGATACGGTCGAAGGCCTTACGTTCATCCGTACTGTACGGGATAAAGATCACTTCGGCGCCGGACAACGTCTGCAGGCGCGCCAACTCGGGAAACTCCACGTCGTAACCTACTTGAATCCCAATGCGCGCCAATGGGGTATCAAAAACCTTGATATCCTCGCCCGGCTCAATATCGAAATCTGCGCGCTCGATGGGCGGGATGTGCAGGGCATCCTGGGTGTAGACGCTGCCTGTCGGCGTAAACAGGTGCGCCACGTTGTAGAGATCGCCGTCGCGCAATTCAGGCTGCGAGCCGGCAATAATATAGAGGCCATGTTCCTCGGCCAGGGTGCTGAAGAGATCAATATAACGGTCGGTCATGGCAGCCAACCGGCGAATGGCATTGCGCGAGTCCAGGTCCGGCGGCATAATGGTAAACAGCTGTGCGGTAAACAACTCCGGAAAAAGCAGAAAGTGCGAGTGATAGGTGTTGGCCGTGTCGACAAAGAAGTTGACCGTCTGCTCAAACTCGTCCCAGGACTGGATGGGGCGCATGAACCACTGTGCGGCGCAGACGCGGATGCGCCGCACCACACGCTGCAGCGGCGCCGCAGCGATCTTGCGCTTCTCCGGCTGGTAATTGGGGTTCGGCATCTCCAACAAGGTGGAGTAGTTGAGGCTGGAGTCGTCCCACAGGAAATCGAGCAGCACACGGCGCACCGTGTAGCCGGCGCGCAAGTGCGCCGAAAGCGAGGGGTCAGTCATCTCGCCGGCCAGTACCTTCTGCACGTACTCCTCGGCCGTCATCTTGCCCGCGTTCTCGGTATAGCCAGGAATGCGCCCATAGGCGACCATGCGCCGCAGATTGTAGCGCTTCATCAGTGAGATGCGCTTTTCATAGAGCGTACGCGAGACCCCCAGCCTGCGGAACTCGGGCCGCACACCGATGTCGGCACCGTAGAGCGTGTCACCGGACGGGTCATGCGTGCTGAAGGTGCCGCCGCCTGTGATCTCCTCATACGTGTACCAATGCGCGTCATCGTCGAGCTGTACGATGAGCGATGTGGCATAGCCCGCAACGATACCGTCGACCTCGGCCAGGAATTGTCCTTCCGGAAAGGCGGCAAATTGCATCTCGTAGTATCGTTCCGTGTAATAGGCGTTCTTGGGGTACTCCGGATAGGCGGCGCGGTGGCATTTGACGATATCGGGAATGTCCTCCTTACGCCATGCCCTGATGACGATACGCGACGAACGTTTGTGGCTTTTCATAGGTTCACCTGGATTGGGCCTCCTGCCAGGCGCGTGCAGCGGTGCGCCGGGCGATCTCAAAGTGGAAGCCGCGCCGGGCGAGAAAAGCGACGACTTTCAGCTCGAATTGCGCTTTTTCTAGCTCCTGCCAGCGGGAGAGCTTGCCTTCCACCGCGGCCCACGCTGCCTCCTCCTCGTCCAGCTCATCCAATGCCTGACGGATCGTATCGTTGTCAACACCCTTCTGGCGCAATTCCTGGCGGATAGCGGCAGCGCTGCGTGGGCGAAAACGGCTGCGGTTGTCTACCCAGAAGGCAGCAAACATTTCGTCGTCCACATAACGGCGATCTTTCAGGCGTTCGATGGCCGCCGCAATGGTTTCGGGGGCATGGCCCTTCTGTTCCAGGCGCTGCTCCACCTCGCTGCAGCTGCGTGGACGAGCAGCCAGGTAGTGCAGGGCAGCCGCATAGGCTTTGTCGATGTCATCCTGCGTACGCAGCGCTTCGATCTCGCCATCGCTCAGATACCGTCCCTGATGCAGAGCAGCGGCCACATCGAGCGTCACGCCAAAGGCAAACTGACCGTCGAGAAAAATGCTGACGCGCTCTTTGTTATTTTGCTGAAGCTTGAGCGCCGTGATTGTGCCGGGCATAGCGATCAGCCCGCTACCGGCGCGGCTCTGCGCTGGTTCAGCCACCCCGCCAGCGCCACAAAAGCCAGCGTCAAGGCCAACCCTACGGCGCTGACACTCAGCATGCCTCCAGTCATGAAAATGGCGCCGGTCGCCAGGCTGCCCATGCCCGACGCCATTGCGACCAGCATGTCATTGGCGCCTTGGATTCGCCCCCGTTCGATCGGGTGCAACGCGCCGGTCAACAAGGCCGAGCCGGCGACAAAGCAAAAATTCCAGCCCAGCCCGAGCACAAAAAGCGCAATCGCCAACGACAGGAGGTTGCCAGCCAGCGCCGACAGAACGCTCGACAGCACCAACAACGCAGCGCCAAATACAATCATCGGCCGCGCCCCCAGTTTGCCGATCAGCCAGCCCGTCACAAACGCAAATCCAAACATACCGAGCGTGTGCGCCATGAAGACCAGCGAGATGTCACCATTCGAGTGATTCTCGTGGTGCATGTGGACTGGCGTAATGACCATGATCAATGTCATCACGAGCTGGCCAACCACCATGGAGGCGACAGCCAGCTGCACAGTGTGCTCTGCGAAAATGGCACGCGCCGGCCGGGCTTCGACCGCTACGGCTCGGCCAGAATCATCGGGCATGTCGTAGCGCCGGCCCAATACCAGCGGGTCAGGGCGTAACAGGAACAGTGTCATCGCCACAGCGACGACCAGAAACAGCACGCCGGCCAGGTAGGGGCCACTGTTGGCGGCCAGCCCCAGCATTTCTGCCCAGACTGATGCCGGCCCCACGAGCAAGGGACCGCCAATCGCGCCTACGGTACCGGCAAAAACGATGAGGCCGATGATGCGGGCGCGATCGGGCGGCGCCCATACCTCAGAGGCCACGAAGCGCGCCTGCTGGCTGGTGGCATTGTTCATCCCGATGATGGCCGCACTCAGGCAAAGCAGGGCAAAGCTCGCCGCCTGCACCGAAAGGATGCCGACGAGCATGCCGACAATCCCCAGCATGTAGCCCAACGCCATGCCGATGCGCCGCCCTGCACGGTCCATGAGCCAGCCGATGGGCACGGCAATGCCGGCGCGTGCAATCAGTCCCACTGTCGTCGGCACCCCCGACAGGCTGTCGGATCCGCTCAACAGGGCAGCGTTGACCGACAACAGCGTCACCGTTGCGATGAATGCTACGCTGAAAAGACTCTCACTGAGAAAAATCGTGCTGGTAATCCGCTGCGAAACCGAGAGCCGGCTCCTGTTCGCTGTCGCCATATCCTGCTCATTCCACTGTAGCCAAGAAACGATTCGTGCGTTGCGCCAATCAACCGAGACATCCTAGCGACACGCAGCCACCCGGTTGTCTGGGAAGCGCACATGAGTACTGTGCGTATCTGCGGAAGAATTGTCTGCGCTAGTATAGATCAGTGCGTAGGCTGGCGCACAATGGATGGAGCGCCAATTGGAAGAGATCCGGGAGTCCCGGATCTCTTCCTCACAACCTATTCAACCCACACCACGAAGGAGAAAAAGAGGAGAACCCAGATCAGGCAGTGATGTTCTCTGCCGTCTCTGTCGTAGATTCAAGCAAGGCATCGATCTCGCGCAGCACAGTCACACGAGCCTTGTTGTTGGCCTCATACTCGCGCACCTTGACCAGCAGGTCCTTGGGCATTGCTGGCAGCATTGCGATCACGTCCTTGGCCGCCCTCTCGTCGTAGCCCTCGACGACCGCTTCCTTGACCTCGATGATCACATCCTTGACCATCGTCTCGGCACGCTCGGCGGCCGGATTGAACTGGGCCAGGAACCTCTCCGCCTCGGTCACGACCGACTTGGCATTCTTGCTCACGCTGTCATACTGCTCTTCGACATAGTCGACGACTCTCTTGACATCAGGGTTCTTCTGAACCTTGCTGAACTGGTCGAGCCACTCCTGCTCGATCTCCTCGCCGCGCTTCTCAGCCTTGTCCATCAGCTTGACTCCCTCTGCCCAGAACTCACGGCTCTTGTCATAGGCAAGACCCAACAGCCCCGCGTATGCCAAGGCGGCCTTGCGGCCAAAAGTCTGCGCCTGCTTCACACCATCCTCAACCTGCTCCTGCACATTGCGCAGGTCAATGTTCATCGTCACTTTGTCGGTCATTTTTGTCGCTCCTCAAATTTCAGAACGTCTCTTCGTTCCTGTATCTGCAATTCATTATAACGCATTGCGTCACAACCCCATTGTAACGCAATGCGTTATGGCTGTCAATACCCCAATCATTTGCGTTCCATTTGCGCGGCGGGCATACGAATCAGGCTGATCGGGACTCTACGCGCCAGTAGATGCCATGATTGCGCGCCAGAAAGCCATAGTCCACCAACAGGCGACGCAGCGCGGCATAGTCGAGTGCATGGCCATCCAACATAGCGTTGACCCTAGTTTCCGGATAGCGCTGTCCCGGTTCGAAAGATTCAGCCAGCCAGGAGAGGATGACGAGGCGTGGCGCATGCTTCTTCGGCAGCTGGCATAGACGCCCGTCTTTCACAAACCGATCCATTGTCTTCTGTGTTTCCGTATTCATACCCTTCCCAAGCGCTCGACGCATCTCACGGGTACAACGGGCAGAACAGCCTGCCCTGCTACAGGTCTCCTAAAACAAACCCGGAACAACTGTGCGTTGTTCCGGGCTGTACCAGGTCAGAAAAATGTTGGTGCTAGGAGCCGACAGCGCCTACGCAGCAGGTTTGGACACGAAGTTAGGATCTCGGTACTTCTTCCCTTCTTCGATCAGCATCACCGGAATGCCGTTGCGGATCGGGTACTTATACCCATTGCGTGGATTGGACAGGAACTTGCCGTCGTCCACGAGTTGCAGTGGTCCCTTGTCTTCGGGGCAGACCAAAATCGCCAGCAGTTCTTCACTGATTTTGCCGCCTAATGGGGCATCATCCAAGGACTTGACCGGCTGTGACGGCAAAACGCCGCTGGAAGCTGCTGACCCGCCGCCTGAAGGCGCAAAGATCTGCTTGAGCACATAGGCAATGCCGGCCAGGGTGACGACCACAAACAGAAACTTGAAAAGTCGCTTCATAACAAAACTCCAGTCAGTATTGAGATACTCTACCTTTATACTTAAATCACTATCCTATCACAGAACAGATGGACATCCCAATTTTACCGCAAGATGCCGACACGGCGGCAGCATGGATGTCCGAAAACGGTGTCCGTGTGCGGCGCGTCGGCCAATTCGGCGGTAAGATCCTGGCCGGGCCAGTGCTGATTCTCATGCAGGCCGCGCCGCCACTTTGGGCAATCTGTCACGTCGTAGACAATTCCCTGATAGGCAATATACATGCGATAGCCGCGTTCCCCTGTGTAGCGGCGCAGTTGCTGCTGCGTGAAAATGGTCTCGCCGGCTATCTCCGTCATGTGCCTCTCCTTTGCATCAATTTTATGACAATTGTATACTAAAACCAGACAATCCGGTAACTTGAACTTCGGCACTGCCATGAACTATCTTCTGCTTGCGCTACTCCTACTACTCTGGCTGCTCCTCACCGGCGTGCTCTACCGCTTCGATCCGCGACGAACAGATGGGCGCCAGATCTGGAAGGATACACTCGCCGGTGGTCTGCTATGGCTGTTGGTCTACGGCTTCTTCTGGCGTACCCTCAGCGGCGACGTGTACCAGCCTGCCGACGGCGGCGATCTGGCCAGCTTCCTCTACCCCACCTATCGCTTTGCTGCAGCTGAACTTGCGCAGGGCCGCCTGCCGCTATGGAACCCGACACTCTATGGCGGCGCGCCCTTCATCGGTGACATCCAGGCCGGCTTTCTCTACTTGCCCACCCTGCTGCTCTTTCGGCTGGTGCCCGCTTTCCCCTATTCGGTGATGCAGCAGTTCGTGATCGCCCATCTCTTCTGGGCCGGGTTGGGCATGTACGTCCTGCTGCGCAGCATGCGCCGGCCGGGCTTCCCGGTGAGCCGGCCCGCTGCTTTTTTTGCCGCCGTAGGTTTTACGTTCTGCGACCCGCTCTTGATTCACTTCGGCAATCTCAATCTGGTTGCCACGTTGAGTTGGCTGCCGTGGATCCTGGCCGCCTTTGCGCACGGCCTGGAGAACCGAAGATTGGGCTGGGTCGGGCTGGCCGGGCTGCTGCTGGCCGTCAGCACTTATGCCGGCCATGCGCAGAGCACCTTCTACATCGGCCTGGCGCTGGTGCTCTACACAGCAGGGCAGTTGGCGACTGACAGCCTGTTCGCCCGGCCGGGTCAGCGCCGGGGCTGGACTTTCCCTGTGGCCAGCCTCGCGCTGACCGGGGTACTGGCCATCCTGCTGGCAGCGCCCGTGCTCCTGCCAGCCGCCGAACTCACTGCGCACACCATCCGTGCCGACTTCGCCTACCAGGACACGGTGGCCTATTCGCTTGCCCCGGTACAGATGCTGGCCGGCTTTGTCACGCCGGGCTTCTTTGGCCGCGGCCCAGCCCTGCACTGGAGCCTGTGGGAGCGGGTCGAGCTGCCCTACCTGGGCGTGCCCCTCCTGCTTTTTGCCATGGCGGGCATCCTGCTGGCGCTGCCCGAACAGCGCCAGCGCCTGTGGACATGGTCAGGCATCGCGCTTTTTGGCCTCGTCGTGGCGCTGGGCCTCTACACCGTGGTGCACGGCTGGCTGACCCTCCTGCTGCCCATCTTTGACCAATTTCGTGCGCCGGCGCGAGCACTCATTCTCTACGCGCTGGGCATGTGTGTCCTGGCTGCGGTAGGGTTCGATGCTGTCGGCGTGCACATGGCGCGCTCGTCGGTGCTGGCGGCGATTCTCAAAGGCGGCGCGCTGGTGATCGGCACCGGTGTCGTCACCGTCTATGCACTACTTCTGGTCACCCAGGGCGACGAGACAACTTTCCTGCGCGTCTCGTTGGCCGCCTTGGCGCTGGTGCTGGCCGGTGTGAGTTGGCTGGCAACCTGGGCGATCGTCGTTGCGCGTCAGCAACAGCGCAGCGCGTTCGGTATTTTTGCTGCACTTGCGATTGGCCTCCTTTTTCTCGAACTAGCCACAGCTGGCGCCTACACCGACATTGCCGAAGCAGACCCGGCCCAGCGCTTCAGCCAGCCGGAGATCGTCGACTTTTTGCGCTCCGACCCAGATCTCTTTCGTATCGACACGCGCACCGATCTGGAGAGCCTGTGGCAGCCGGACACGGCTGCGCTGGCCGGCCTGCAGGATGTGGGCGGTGTCGCCAATCCGCTGGCGTTGCGCTCGTTTGTCGATTTCTGGGAGTCGATCGGCGGGCGGGAGACGCGGCGCTATGACCTGTTGAACGTCAAGTACGTACTGGTCCAGGAAGGCACAGCGCTGCCAGCGCAGAAGTTCCTGCGTGTGTTTGGCCCTGTCAACGGGATTGAGGTCTACGAAAACAGCGCCTTTTTGCCGCGCGCCTGGCTGGCGCCGGCCGGCATCGATCTGGACAACACAGAGCCGCCAGCCACTGTCACTGCGGCAGCCGTCCGCGCCTATACATCCACCCACATGGCCTTCGATTTGCAGGCGCCGGAAGCCGGCTATTTGGTGATCAGCGAGCTCTGGTATCCGGGCTGGGTCGCCACGGTCAACGGCGCAGCGACAGCCGTGGAGATGGTCAACGGTGCGTTGCGCGCCGTCGCTGTGCCGGCCGGTGCGTCGCGCGTGGAAATGAGCTACCGGCCCAACAGTTTCACGTGGGCTCTTTGGGCGGCATTGGCAGGAGTCGGTATCCTCATTGTCGTTGGATTTCTTGGAACCAAAGGCAGCCGGCACGAATAGCGCTCGGTGGGGTACAGGCTGGCGCCAGCTTCGCCGTCTTGCTACTGGCTGTATTGCGGTGCGTCTCTCCTGCATTTACGTTCGATCGGCATCGGACGACAGGCACGATCGCGGCACAGTCAATTCCAGAGCAGCACCAAGCGGCTGCGCGTGATCCCATCCAACGATGTGTAGAGATAGGTGCGGCCCTCCAGCACCATCAGATCGGCATGGCCCAGGCCGATATTGGCAGGAAGGTCGACCAGGAGCGGGTTGTCGGGATATTTCTCCCATGGGCCGTCGATGCGATTTGTCAGGCTACGCGCCAGGCCCAAGCCGAACTGTGTGTCGCCTGGGTCGCCCTCTGCCGGCCCACGCACGCCCTCGTAGAGCATATAATAGCGCCGCTCCTGCCCCTCGCCGATCGCCTGCAGTTCCGCCGAACTGATGGTGCGAAAGTCGAAGAAGGGGTTGGCGGCTGCACCTCGTTCATCCAGCGGGCCGTAGTCTGCCGCACCGACAAAGAGCGGGTTGCCTTCACAGGCGACAAAAGGTAGGTCAGAACGATTGATTGCGCGCTTGAAACAACCCATGGCGCCGGGATTTCTACCCTGCGCCACAAAGACGTAGAGTGTACCCTGCTCGACATAGACGCCGGGCGGCCCGCCGCGCAGACATTCGTAGTTGAAGGGATCAAAGGGATGGGGGCCGATGCGTTCCTCGGCTGGGCAATCGCGATACCACAGGTGCCAGATGACAGTATCGGCCACATGCTCGGGCGCCGACCACATCCGCCCATCGGTCGAAGCCCGCAGCATGACCCGGCCCAGATATTCATAGACCATCCACAGGTGGCCACCATCAAAGTAGACGCGCGGGTACTGCTGCTGCACAGTGTGGTCGATATCCGCCTGGCACGGGCATTGCCGGCACGGGATCAGACAGGCCGGCGCATCCGGCAAGGAAAACCTTCTCCCTCCGTCCACGCTCCGGTAGATCACGACACAGCCCGGAAATTCCACCGGCGCGCCGCACGAATCGACAACGCCGGCCGAGCGCTGGCTGGCGTGCACGTACGACCACAGTTCGCCGTTACTCAGCATGACGGTCTCTGACTCGCCCATGGGCAAGCCCGTATCGTCCACGTCCACAGCAAAATGAGCGCGCCCAGCCCAGAAGTCAACCAGGGTAGGATAGACGCCTGTCGCCGGCGCGCGTTCGCGGGTCAGTGCCGGCAGTGTCGAGGCGGCCGCCGGCAGCGGCACCGCTACCGGCGTGACATGTGAGAGGGCTGCGCGCGCCGTGCCGACGCTGTCCAGGGGCGGCTGCCCGGCCGTCGCTGGCAGCGCAGGTTTGCCCGGCGTTGGCCGGCACGCTGCCAGGATCGCCGCCAGCAGGATCCCGGTCACCCAGAGCAGACGCATTCCTACTCCATGGGATATTTCATGCCAAGTTGGGCGCGCACCGCATCCATGATACGCATGACAAGGAGCGATTCATTCAGCGGCATGGTCTTGCTCTCGAGCCGGCCTGCGCGCACGCAGTCGGCAACCTCCATCGCCTCGTGGCTGTAGCCGTTGGCGATGAACGGACGCGCGACGACCTCGGCATCGTCGCCGGCACGCTGCAAGGTCAAAGTATTGCCGACCCACCACGGGCTGTGCAGACGGATCGAGCCGGCGCTGCCCAGGATGATGGCTTCCTGCAAGGTACTGGCGCGCACTGTCGTCGCCAGGAGCGCCACCTCGCCGCCGGGGTAGCCCAACAGCATGCCGGTGTTTTCGTCGATGCCGGTGGCACCCAGCGCCGCAACGGCGGCAATGCGGTCCGGTTCCCCGAGCAACAGAGTCGCCAGAGAGACGGGATAGACACCCACGTCGAGCAGCGCACCGCCACCCAGCGCCGGGTCAAAGAGCCGGCTGGCCGGGTTGAAAGAAGCACGGAAGCCAAAATCAGCCTGGATCATCTGCACTGCGCCAATGGCGCCGTCGGCGATAAGGCGGCGCACTTCCACGATGATGGGCAGAAAGCGCGACCACATAGCCTCCATCAGAAAGATCCCGGCCTCCCGTGCAACATCGACCATCTCCTGCGCCTCGGCAGCGTTGATCGCAAAGGGCTTCTCACAGAGAACGTGCTTGCCATGGCGCAACGCCAGTATCGTGTGCTCGCGGTGGAAGTTGTGCGGCGTGGCAACGTAGATTGCATCCACTTCTGGGTCCGCCGCCAACGCCTCGTAGCCGGTGTGGCGGCGGCGAATGGAGAAACGGTCGGCGAAACGATCGGCCGAGGCCTGCGTGCGCGATCCCACCGCAACGACCTCTTGGTCGGCCAGCGCAGCGACCCCAGTTGCAAACTTGGCTGCAATATTGCCCGGCCCCAAGATGCCCCAGCGAAAAACCTTAGTCATCAGACACTCCAGTCGGCGAGCCAGCAGTCAGCCATCGGCATACTACTGGCGAGAGTAACTTGCACGATCGGCTCGACGGCGACCGGCACACAAGAATGCATCGCGGTCACACCGGCAGGCTGCCGTGCGTATCGGAAAAGAGATCGATCCACATCGTCGCCACTCAGGCCAGCGCAGGCAATGTAGCCAGCGCCTTCCAGACGCGTTCGGGAGTGAAGGGCAGTTCATCCAACCACAGGCCAGTCGCATCGTGGATGGCCGCCGCAATGGCCGGTGCAGTCGGGATGAAGGGCATCTCCGCCACACCGCGGATGCCCAGCGGCCCCTGTGGATCGGGATACTCGAGAATAACAGGCTCCACCACGCCGGCCACGTCGAGCACACCGGGGATCAGGTACGTGCTCAGGTGTTGCGTCACGGCGCGTCCTTCGCGCTGAATGTAGTGCTCCAACAACGTCCAGCCGACAGACTGAGCCAGCGCGCCTTCGATCTGCCCCTCGATCTGCTGTGGGTTGACGGCGCGGCCGACATCGTTGACGCTGATCAGCCGCAGCACCGTGACGTGCCCCGTCTCCAGGTCTACTGCCACTTCGGCAACCTGAGCACAGTAACCATAGGTGATGTTGGGGTCCGACTCACCGGTCTGGCGATTGTAGGCAGTGGTGGGACGCGGGTGGAAGACGAAGTCGGCGCGGGCAGGACGCTCTTCGTTCTGCCATTCTTGGAGCGCGCGCGCGGCAGCGCCCTGGATGGCGCTGCCGGCCATGAAACTCATACGGCTGGCAGACGCGCTGCCGCTGGAGCCGGTCACGTCAGATGAATCGCCCTGTACCTCGACACACGTTGGGTCAATGCCGAGCACTTCGGCTGCAATCTGCTGGAAGAGGGTATGGGAACCCTGGCCCACTTCGGCGCCGACACAGCCGACCACCGCGCGCTCGATCTTGTGCTTGCCATGCAGTTCGACCCACGCCGCACAACTTTCTGGGAAGCCGAGGCTGAACCCCACGTTCTTGAAACAGCACGCCATCCCTACGCCGCGCGCCGTGCGAGAGCGGGTGGCATCTAGCGAAGTAAGCGCCTGCGCACCGTTCGGCGACGTCGAAGGGAGCGGCGTTGGCCGCATCCAGTGTACGCCGTTCTCGTACCAACCGGCTCGGCGCGCTGCCGATTCAACCACTTCCACAGCCGTACAGCCGGCCGGCAGCGGAGAACGGGTAGGCAGCACTGCGCCATCGCGCCACAAGTTGCGCATGCGCAGTTCGACCGGGTCCATGCCCAGTACCTGCGCCAACTTGTTGACCTGCGACTCGGCGGCAAAATGTGCTTGCGGGCCGCCAAACCCACGGAAGGCGCCGCTGGGCGTGTTGTTGGTATAGACAGTGCGTGCAGTGACGTCGACGTGGGGGATGGTATATGGGCCGAGCACGGCCAGCAACGCGTTGCCCAGCACCTTTGTGCTGGTGTAGGCATACGCGCCGCAGTCGCTGGTCATATCGACCTTGGCCGCCACAATCTTGCCCTCACGCGTGGCGCCCCACTTGGCAACGATGGTGAAAGGGTGGCGCTTGTGATGGCCGACGATGCTTTCCTCACGGCTCCACACGGTCTTGACCGGGCGCCCCGTCTTCCATGCCGCCAGCGCCAGCACGATCTGCACGGAGATATCCTCACGCCCACCAAAGGCACCACCGACTGCACCGTGACGCACGACAATCTGCTCGTCAGGCAGTCCCAACGCATGGGCAATCTGTTCACGTTCCTCGTGCATCCACTGTCCGGCACAGACGACCTCGATGCGTCCATCGGGGCGCAGCCAGGCGACACCTGCTTCAGGCTGGAGATAGGCGTGCTCCTGGGATTGCGTCTGATAGGTGCTCTCCACCACGACATCCGCCTGGGCAAAGCCGGCATCCACGTCGCCGTTGACCAGATGATATTCGAGAAGCACGTTGGAGTGCAGATTGCGCTCGCCGTAGGGATAGCGGAAGGGATAGGGATGCAGGATTGGCGTGTCGGGTGCCAGCGCCTCGCCGATACTCGTGACAACAGGCAATTCGTCGTAGCGGATCGTGACCGCTTTGGCAGCAGCCTCTGCCTGTGCCTCGGTCTCAGCGACGACAAGCGCGACATGGTCGGCCTCCCAGCGTACGACTTCGGCTTGCCGTGTGCTCCCCAGCCCACACAGCACCGGCTGATCGGGCATGATCAGGCCATATTCGTTGACCGGCACATCGGCGGCTGTGAACACAGCGATGACACCGGGCATAGCACGCGCAGCCACAGTCTCCACAGCAGTGATCCGGGCATGCGGCACGCCGGCAAAGACGATCTTCAACCAAGCCTGTCCTGGCAAGTCGATGTCGCCAGAGTAGAGTGCGGTTCCCGTGGCTTTTTGTACCGCATCAATGCGCGGCAGGCTACTCCCAACAGCACGCATAGGCTTTTCCTTCTTCCTCAGCCTTGTCGCAGCAGCATGGGTCCAAGCCGCCGGCCGCCGAGAATGTGCAGGTGCAGGTGATAGACCTCCTGGCCAGCGTCGCGGTTGCAGTTGACCAGTAAGCGGTACCCGCTCTCGGCAATCCCCTCCTGCGCTGCAACCTTCGCCGCCACCACGAACAGGTGACCCAGCACAGGCTCGTCTTCCGGTGTGACATCGTTGGCAGTTGGGATGAGTTTATTGGGCACAACCAGAATATGCACCGGTGCCTGCGGGTTGATGTCGCGAAAGGCAGTTACCTGCTCATCCTGATAGACGATATCGGACGGAATCTCGCGGCGGATGATCTTGCTGAAGATAGTTTCCGTGGGCATGGTCTTTCCTGTCGACGGCAGGTTGGGTCAGTGGTCATTGAAGTATACCGTAGTGCCCGCTCACAGGCCAAAGCTCTTGCCGCAATACACCTAGCTTTCGTACAAACTCACCGTTACTTTTCGCTGCATTCGACGTCTTCTTCTATGTATGGGGAAAAAATGCTCCTTCCTGATGACCTCTTTGCGCTCCGGGAGCATCATCACAGAGACGACCGGAGGGTCAAAATGAACGAGCGTGAAGAAGGGTATTCGGGTCTATTCTACGCGATGCTGATCCTTGGCATCATCGGCATCCTCGGGTTTTTCATGGTTGCGACCGGCTTGGGAACAGCGGGCGGCCTGTAAACTCGACGAAGTCAACAACTGAATCTTATCGGCAAAGCCGAGCAGAAAGGGTGTAGCAATCCTACACCCTCTTTCTGCTCGAGCGATCTGGTCACTACCCACCCTTGATCTCGGTCCAGACCTGATCGTAGAGGGGGGTTGCGTCCCCCACATCCTCGATCCGATGGCCGCTCTGCAGTACGTCCGCAGGGGTGTTGGTCACGTTGGAATTCATATAGGCCTCATACAGTTCAGGGTGATTCGCCTTGGCATACTCCAGCGCCGCTGTGTTCGGGTTGGTGTAAGGGAATTCCTCCAGCATCTGCCAGAAGAGGTCACCCTGTAGCGAGTAATTGAGCCACGCATAGGCTGCGTCGGCGTGCGGCGCGCCTGTGGGGATGGCATAGTTGTCCTGCCACAGGATTGGTCCTTCGGTGGGATAGATATACGCGATGCTCGGCACTTCGCGCTGTGCGAGAACCACCTCACCCGTCCACACCACACCGAGGTCCACATCGCCGGCAATCAACGCCGTCTTGGGGCTGTCGCTGTCGAACAGCTTGACGCCTTGGGCCAATTCTGCCAGCTTGGCCTTCGCTGCTTCCAGCTGCGCCAGGTCGGTCGTGTTGACGTCGTAGCCTAGGGTGAGCAGAGTGATGCCGATGATCGCACGCGGGTCGTCGAGCATCACCAGGCGCCCGGCAAAATCCGGTTTCCACAGGTCGGCGTACGACTGCGGAGCGACCTCCACAGTAGCCGTGTTCACAACGATGGCATCAGTACCCGCCTGATAGGGCAGCGTGTAGCGGTTGCCTGGATCAAAGGAGAGGTTGAGATAGTTGGGATCGAGGCTCTCCAGGATCGGGAGCTTGCTCTTCTCCAATTCTTGAAGCAATCCTTGGCGAACCATCAGAGGCACGATGTAATCGGTCGGCTGCACCAGATCGTAGTTGGATGCGCCAGCCGAAAGCTTGGCGTACATCTCCTCACTGCTCGAATACTCATCCTTGTTGACGCGGATGCCGTACACCTCTTCGAAGCACTCAATCGTGTTCTGCGGGATGTATTCAGTCCATACAAAGAGATTGAGATCGGTCGAGGTCACTTCCATGCGCGGGTTCGGTTCGGGACAGGCTGAGGCCTGTTCTGCCGCCTGTTCTGACATCTGCCCACCGCCGCCACAAGCAGCCAGCCCGATCAGCGCCATCAACAGGCCAGCTGCCGTTCCCCAAAGACGTTGTAACCTCATCGCAGCAGACTCCTTTCCTCAAAAAAATTACTCACGATTCTGGAACCACTGTGAGATCCCGACCACGACGAAGACGACAAGAATCCAGATTGTGGAGAGAGCATTGACTTCCGGCGTCACGATACGCCGCAACAGCCCATACACGTAGATGGGCAGCGTTGTGGCACCGGGACCGGTCGTAAAGAAC
>CAIRNL010000377.1 GCA_903879975.1 uncultured Chloroflexota bacterium
GCTGGCGACGTGCCCTACGATGCCGTTGTCTGTCTGGCAGTGTTGCATCATTTCCCCGGCTATGGCCTGCGCCGGCGTTTACTCGCAGAGATGGCCGGCCTGCTGGCGCCGGAAGGCCGGCTGGCGCTCTCTACCTGGCAGTTTTTGAGCGTAGGCCGATTTGTTGAGCGGGGTGTGACCTGGGAGAGCATTGGGCTGCGCGAGGCCGATGTGGAGCCGGGTGATGCTCTGCTGACCTGGAACCAGGGGGCACAGGCGGTGCGCTACGTCCACAACCTGGATCTTACGGAAGTAACACAGCTGGCAGCCGACTGCCGCCTGACGATCGTCGAGACCTTTCGCGCCGACGGCAAGGAAGGCAATCTCAACCTTTTTGCTGTGATGGCACATGCCTGACCGTCCGGCCCAATCGGCCAAATCTTGTCCTGACCGGGTATAATGGTGCAAATACCCGGTCGTTTCCTGACATGCAAACCACTATGGAAAGCAGCAACTATATGCCCACGCTACTGGACGAACGAACTGAAGAACTGATCAGGCAGTTTCGACAGCATTTTGACGGCGTGCCCACGCTGGTGAGCGCCGGCCCTGGACGAGTCAATCTCATCGGTGAGCATACCGATTACAATGATGGATTCGTGCTCCCCGTGGCGCTCAAGCGTGACGTGCGCTTTGTGCTCCGCCCACGCACCGATCGTCTGGCCCAGCTCTATTCGATCGAATTCGACGAAGAGGGCAACTTCGATCTGGATGCGATCTCCTTCAACCGGGACAAGCTTTGGGTGAACTATATCCAGGGTATGGTGCAGAGCCTGGAGCAAGAGGGGATACGCCTGGTTGGTATCGACGCCGTGTTCAGCGGCAACGTGCCGCGTGGGAGCGGCTTGAGCAGCTCGGCTGCTCTAGAAATTGGTACGGCACATGCTTTCCTCGCTGCGAGTGGGCAGGAAGGTACCCTGTCCGGCGCACGTATCGCCCAGCTGGCGCAGCGGGCGGAGAACAGATTCGTCGGCGTCAACTGCGGTATCATGGACCAGTTCATCAGCGAGTTGGGACGCGAGGACCACGCGTTGCTCATCGACTGCCGGTCGCTGGCGTACACGCTCGTGCCCGTGCCGGCAGAGGCTGCTTTGGTGATTGGCAACACGCGCGCCAGTCGCTCGCTCGCCTCCAGTGCCTACAACGAGCGACGCCGTGAGTGTGAGGAGGGCGTAGCTTTGCTCCAGCAGGTGCTGACGGATATCCGTGCACTGCGCGACGTGACGAGCGATCAATTAGAGACAAACCGCCACCTGCTCCCCGAGAATGTCTATCGCCGCTGCCGGCATGTTGTCTCGGAGAACGAGCGGGTCCTGGCAACTGTAGAGGCGCTGCGGCGCGGGGACCTGGCCGAGGTAGGCCGGTTGATGAACGCCAGCCATGCCAGCCTGCGCGACGACTACCTGGTGAGCAGCCCGGCACTGGATGCGATGGTTGACGCAATGGGCAGTGTCGAGGGGTGCTACGGCGCCCGACTGACAGGCGCCGGCTTTGGCGGCTGTGCTGTGGCGTTGGTCAAGCCCGGCCATGAACAGGCAATCGCTGATGCCGTCTACGAGCAATATCCCAAGGTGACCAACATCTGGCCGGAAGTCTATACGACAAAGGCAGCCGACGGCGCACAGAGCATGGCCTTACCCAACCCGTGAGATGCGGTGCTGATGCGAAATGTGCATAGCCGCCAGCATGCCTGGTGTGAGTATCCGGCACTTCATCAGCATAGTTCTGGTGTCAGGTGGTCGATCCGATCGTGGCTGCGCAGGCGCCAGACTTCACGCCCTGGGTGCTCTACATATTCAAAGTGCGTGACCCCGGTGTTGTGGGTCCACACTTCACAGCGCCGCCACGGGCCGATATTGAAAATGTGATCGAAAGCAAACTCGATGACGCCACCATGACAGACAACCAGCACGCGTTGGCTGCGGTGGGCGGCGACGATCTCCTCGATGAAGACACCGACGCGCGCACGGAAATGCATGAGGGTTTCACTCTTGGGTTCCTCCATCACAGGTGCAAAGGGTCGTTCGCTGGCCCAGAAATCGGCAAATCGGCCGGGCTGGTCATCGGTCGACCATGGCACATGATCGTAGCGGTTGTTGCCGATTTCGCGCACACGATCTTCGAATGAAATCGGCAGGTTATAGGCTTCCGCCAGGGGAGCAGCCGTTTCGCGGGCGCGCAGCATGGTGCTGGCATAGAGGATGTTGACCTCAGGCAGGTGCTGCGGCAGCCACGCGGCCAGAGCTGCCGCCTGCTGACGACCGAGTTCAGTCAGTGGTTGATCCCAGTTCGTGCCTGACCAGTCCGGTAGATTGACATAGCTCTGGCCGTGACGAATCATGTACAGATGCATGAATGCTCCCTATGCGGTGCTGCAGATGTCTCAAAAAGTGGAAAGCAGCGGAGTGTATCGCTTCGCCATGACCGTTATTGTAATGCAAGTGCCGCCAATCTACGCTATCCAGTCGGGCATGAATCGCCCCTGCAGGAAGTCGCCCCAAAGTGCGCTCTGCCTGGTATAATCATGCTGCACATCTTTCCAAATCAGGTACGAATGGCACGCACATGAGCGAACGACTTTACTACACCAACTCTTACCTTTCTGCGTTCCAGGCGCGTGTCGTCGCCGTCGATATGCAGGACGCGCGGCCAGCCGTCCGACTGACTCAAAGCTGTTTCTACCCAACATCGGGGGGGCAGCCATATGACACAGGGACACTCGATGGCGTGGCCGTTGTGGATGTTGTATCTGTGGAAGATGGGGTGCTGCACATCCTTGCTGCTGCCCCTCGCTTTGGTGTCGGCGACGTTGTTCAGGGTGTGATCGACTGGGCGCGGCGCTACGATCACATGCAGCAACATTCCGGTCAGCACCTGCTGTCGCAGCACTTCTTCCGGCAGTTTGGATGGGAAACGGTCTCCGTTCATTTTGGCGCTGAGGAATCGACCCTCGACCTCAATACGCCGGACGCCACGCCGGAACAGCTTGCGGAAATCGAAACACTGGCCAATGAAATGGCCTACCGCGCGCTGCCCATTCGCGCCTATGTTGTCGACCAGGCCGGACTGGCTGCAGTGCCGTTGCGCCGGCCACCGAAAGTGACAGACGCTATCCGTATCGTGGAGATCGAGACATTCGACTACTCCGCGTGTGGGGGGACGCACGTGCACACGACAGCTGAGATTGCGCCTATCAAACTTGTGCGCCAGGAGCGGCGGCGTAGCCAGACGCGCATCACCTTTCTCTGCGGGCTGCGTGCCTGCCGCGACTATGCACGCAAGCACGACCTGTTGCTGGCAACCGCCGCACTGTTCAGCAATGAACCGACCGCCGTACCATCGCTGGTTCAGCGGTTGCAGGAACAGAGCCGCGCCGCTGAGCGCCAGATCGGCCAACTAGGCGAACAACTGGCCGGCTATGAAGCCGCCGACCTGCTTGCGCAGGGGACTGCAGTGGGCAAAGCGACGCTCGTGATCTGGCTTTCAGCCCAGCACTCGCCCGACGCGCTCAAAGCGATGGCTGCCCGGCTGAGCGAGCACCCCAGGACGATCGCTCTGTTAGGCAGCACCGCCGGCGACAAGGTCACGGTGATTTTCTGCCGCTCGACAGAGGGGGACTTACATATGGGCAACCTGCTGCGCGACTCGCTGCGTGCCTTCGGCGGCAGTGGCGGTGGCCGCCCAGAATACGCGCAGGGAGGCGGGGTTGCTCCCGACCTTGCCCAGGCCGTGCTCGATCACGCTCGTAACCTTGTCATGCAACAGCAAACGGATTGACGAAACATGAACCAGAAAAATGTGCCGACCGTGGCGTTAGAGTCGACCGTGATCTCGCACGGGTTACCTTACCCACAGAATTTGGTGCTCGCACAGGAAATGGAGGAGATTGTGCAGCGGCTTGGCGCCGTAGCTCGCACTGTGGCCATTATTGGCGGCGAACTGCGCGCCGGCCTGAGCGAGGCTGAACTTCTGCACCTGGCGACTGCCAAGAATGTGCACAAAGTCAGCCGCCGCGACCTGCCGATTGCTGTTGCACGCAAGCTGGACGGCGCTACCACGGTCGCCACTACCATGTGGATCGCAAGCCGTTTTGGCATTCAGGTCTTTGCCACTGGCGGTATCGGCGGTGTCCACCGCGGGGCTGGCGACGACATCAGCGCCGATCTCCAGGAACTGGCACTGACGCCGGTGATTGTGGTCTGTGCCGGCGCCAAGGCGATCCTTGACCTGCCGGCAACGCTTGAATACTTGGAGACGCACGGCGTACCGGTGGTGGGCTATGGTACTGACGAATTTCCAGCCTTCTACAGCCGGACGAGCGGGCTGCCGGTCGATGTGCGCTGTGACACGCCCCAGGAAGTAGCGGAAATCTGGCAGGCAAAGCAGGCGCTGGACTTGCCGGGTGGCCTTCTGGTCACCGTACCCATCCCAGCCAAGGCGGAGATTCCTGCAGCGGAGATCGAGCCAGCCATCGCACAGGCGGTGGCTGAGGGCACGGAACGGGGTCTGCGCTCGGCTGAGGTCACTCCGTTCCTGCTCAGCCGTATTGCAGAGCTGACGGGTGCACGCAGTCTCGCAGCCAATTTGGCGTTGCTCAAGAACAATGCCGCTGTTGCGGCACAGATTGCGCTTGCACTCAGCCAGCAGGTCGCAGATGCTGGAGTGAGATCGTCTGGAAGTCAGTCTGCACTGGCGCCTGCTGCCGCTGCTGCTGGCGCAGCAGGCGCAGGCTGATCGCCTTCGATAATGCGCAGAAATTCCTGCCGATCAAGGACTTCTTTTTCTAGCAGCGTCTCAGCAATCGTGACCAGTTGGTCATGCCGACGCTGCAATACTTCGCATGCCCGCTTGTAGGCACTGTCAACGATGCGGCGCACCTCGCGGTCAATCTTGCGCGCAACATCCTCGCTGTACGAGCGTTGCTCGCCGATTTCCATGCCCATGAACGGATTGGACTCGCCGGGGTTCAACTGCATGGGGCCGATGACGTCACTCATACCGAAGCGGGTGACCATAGCCTTTGCCAGCTTGGTGACACGCTCCAGGTCGTTGGCAGCGCTGGTGGAAGGCTCATTGAAGACGATCTCTTCGGCAATACGGCCAGCCAACAGTCCAGCAATCGTATCTTCATATTCGGCGCGGCTTCGCAGGTTGCGGTCTTCTTCTGGCAGTGGCATGACATAGCCCAGTGCCTGCCCACGGCTGATGATGGTAATCTTGCCGACGCTCTCGGTGTGCTCCAGTTCTTCCATGACGATCGCGTGGCCGGCCTCGTGATAGGCAACGACACGACGATCTTCGGCATCCAGGACACGACTGCGCCGTGCCGGGCCAGCCATAATGCGTTCGATGGATTCCACGAATTCTGACATGCCGATGGTGCGCTTATTGCGTCGCGCTGCCAGGATCGCCGCTTCGTTGACCAGATTCTCCAGATCGGCGCCAACCATGCCCGCAGTCTGTGCCGCAATGACACCGAGGTCGACGTCTGGCGTCAGGGGCTTGCCTCGGGCGTGCACCTTCAGAATTGCCTCACGGCCACGACGGTCAGGGCGATCGACGACAACTTTGCGGTCAAAGCGGCCCGGACGCAACAACGCCGGGTCGAGAATGTCGGGCCGGTTGGTGGCGGCAATAATCACAATGTTCGTGTCGGTGTTGAAGCCGTCCATCTCGACCAAAATTTGGTTGAGTGTCTGCTCACGCTCGTCGTTGCCGCCGCCCATACCCGCCCCGCGATGGCGGCCGACCGCGTCGATCTCGTCGACGAAGATGATGCACGGCGAATTCTTCTTTGCCTGTTCAAAGAGGTCGCGCACACGGCTGGCACCAACGCCTACGAACATCTCCACGAATTCTGAGCCGGAACTGGCGAAGAAGGGGACGCCCGCCTCGCCGGCTACAGCTTTGGCCAGCAGTGTCTTGCCCGTCCCCGGCGCGCCGACCATGAGTACGCCCTTAGGGATGCGGGCACCCAAGGCAGCAAACTTCTGCGGCTCCTTGAGAAACTCGACGACTTCCTGTAACTCCTGCTTGGCCTCATCGGATCCCGCCACGTCAGCAAAGGTGACGGTGGGTCGATCAGCGCCCTCCATTTTGCGTGCCCGGCTGCGGCCGAACTGCATGGCCCGGTTCTGCCCGCCACCGCCAGCTTGGCGCATAATGAAGATGAAGAAGCCGAAGACGAGCAGCATGGGCAACAACATCATTAGCCAACTGAAGATGGCGCCGCTGTTGGGCGCACTTTCGACCTCGATGGGTAACGACTGGAGCTTTTCCTCGCTGACGCCAAAAGCGCGTAACGTCTGCAGGAGGCTTTCGTCATTTTCTTTGCGCGTCTGGAGTTTGGTCGAGTCGTTGAGAACAACGATGACATTGTCACCCTGCACGGTAATCGACTGGACTCTCTCTTCCTGCACGTAGCCAGCCACACGATTGAGACCCACCAAATTGGCGGCATCACCTGTGTTGGTGAAGAGATAGCGTGACCCAATGACCAGCAGGATGATCAGGACAATCCAGAACCATCCGCGGCTGAACCAATTGCCGCTTTGATTGCGCTGATTCGGATCGTTCTGATGGGGAGGTGTAGGTTTCTTTTCACTCATTGCAGCGTATCTGACTCGAAAACTATGGCGCCTGTTGTGGCGGCATGGCATCATTCTAAATGATTATTGAACTCGATCGTATCCGCAATGTACCAAGTGATCAGTAAGTGGAGTTACGCAAACCATATCGCCAGTATCTCGGGACACAGATAGGCGGATGGTTCTGTGGGGCGATATGGCCGCTCGCCCGATCCGCTGCGTCGCCACTGCTGGCTTTCGTACTCCCTTACTGGCACGAAAGGAAAGGTCGAGCGAAACCAGGATTTTGCAAGTTCGCCCTCTCGGCAGCGGCGGTGCCTGAAAATCCCGGTTTCCTAAATCCCATCAGATGCTTGCCAGAACCGGCCGGATGTTTGTGCCCACACGGTGCGTCACTGCTCGGTGCAGCGGCAGCAGATCGGGCGAAATATGTGGGTGCGGCCGCGAGGCTTCGTCTGGCTTGTCGCTCAAGCAGAGAATGGCACAGCCGCGTTCTCGTAGCCACATCGCCAGTTGATAGACCTCTTCGGTGATGGTGATCTCGTTTTCCAGAATCTCACCCACCGTTGCACCGTCTGGCATATTGCCCATATGCTCCACTGTGCTGATGAATTCCTGGCGGCGGAAACGTTTGAATGGTGTCGGATCACCGTTGCGTACGCTGGCGATGACCGCTTCGTGCACCTCACGCAGCGCAATGCTGGCCGACGGGTTGATCATGAGGCGGCTGTCGACCCAACGGATGAATTGCTCGAAATCCTCCATGCTGGCGTTGTCGATCTCGCTGACCAACTCTTCCAGGCTCATGATGCGCGTGTTGAGCACCATGCAGATGTAGGCTAGGTAATCTTGGTTGTCTGCCGTCAACTGATGATAGCGAGAGCGGTTCAATTCGTTGTAGTGCTGTTCAAAGACTGTCTGCTCAAAATCGTCCCCGAGCACAGCATCCATGGTCCGGTAGATGCCGGCCAGACGCGCCTGGTCAATGACCCTGTCGTTGCGGCCTTTGGCGCCCAGGGCGGTTTTATCGATGTCGATCACCGCCGTGGTGCCTGCGTCAAGCTTGAAACCCTCTTTCTTGAGCGTCTCAACCCAGTCGGACAGCATAGCCCAGCGACTGGCAATCGCAACGTTTCCCTCTTCGAGGCGTAGGGCAGCTTCTTGCTCCGGACGCTCGGCACCGATAAAACAGGCCCCCTTCCAGCCACTGACAGAGATCATGTTTGCGTATGCCTGCCCGTCGTTGAAGAGTGTGTCACCCAGGAAGAGCAGTTCTCCGACGGGTACACGTTGGCCGCGCACCCGTTGGATTTCATTGACAAACCAGACCGCTGCCTTGGCGTAGTCGCGTTCCTGTTTGCGTGGGATCAGCTCACTGCGCAGTTCCATCGCATGGAATGCGTTCTTGATTCCACGAATGCGCTTGTCCAGCGGTTCTAAATTGCGATAGACGACCCAATCTTCACAGAAATCAGCCAGACAAGCTCGACCGTAGTTTTCAAACGTGGACAATTTTTCATCCTCCAACGACGCATTGATGGATGCTACAGGCACTTGAGTATCCTCCTGCGCTCTACATCCCTCGCCTAGACAATCCCAACAGTTTATGCGATGACGGCACTTTTGGCCAGTGTTGCTGCATCCTGCCCTAGATAACCCTGCGCAACGAGCAATTCGGCGTTGAGCAGGCTGCCGCCTGCAGCGCCGCGGATGGTGTTGTGACCTAATGCCATGAACTTGTAGTGCAGCAGTGGGTCCGGGCGCAGGCGGCCAACCACTGTGGCCATGCCTGCCACGCTGCCGGCCATGCGGTCGAGGCGCGGCTGCGGCCGATCCGGCCGCTCATCGTAGAGAATGGCCGGCTGCGGCGCACTGGGCAGTTCCAACTGCTGCGCCAGAGGGCGATACTCTCGCCAGGCACGCACGATCTCTTCCTGTGTGGGCTTTGTCTCGAATTCGACGCTGACCGCTTCCAGGTGGCCATTGCGTGTCGGCACGCGGTTGCAGTGCGCACTGACGAGGATGTCTGCATAGCGAACCGCAGTTCCGTCAAAGGTGCCGAGTAGTTTCTGCGGCTCTTTGTGCTCCATCTTCTCCTCTTCGCCGCTGATGTAGGGCACGACATTGTCGAGGATGTCCATGCTGCTCACGCCTGGATAGCCGGCACCGCTGATCGCCTGCATCGTCACAACGAATATTTTCTTCACACCGAAGCGTTCGTGCAGCGGGTGCAACGCAGAGACCAGGTGTGTCGTGCTGCAGTTGGGGTTGGTCGTGATATAACCGCTCCAGCCGCGCTGGCGCTTCTGGACGTCGATGAGCGCCAGATGCCCGGGGTTGACCTCAGGAATCAGCAATGGCACATCGTCGTCATATCGGTGGTTGCGCGCATTGCTGCACACCACATACCCGGCCGCAGCAAAGTCGCTCTCGATTTCGCCCGCCGTTTCCGAGGGCAGCGCGCTGAAGACGATCTGGCAATCGGGGCCAGGCTCGCATTCGAGCAGCACCATCTCGCGCACGGATTCGGGCATGTCGCCGCGCAGGTTCCAGCGGCAAGCGTCGACATAGCGTTTGCCTGCGCTGCGCTCAGATGCACACAGCGCCGTAATCTCAAACCAGGGGTGCCCCTGCAACATCTGTACAAAACGTTGGCCAACGGCGCCTGTTGCGCCTAGCACGCCTACTTTTACCTTTTCCATGGATCACTTCTCCAAGTGTCTCAGCTCAATCATCGTCTGATGGTTACAGTCCCGCTGCCAGCTCGACCATCTCGGCCAGCACGCCAGCCGCAGTCGCATCGGTACCGGCCCCACGTCCTTGCACGACCAGCGGCGCCGGTCGATACCAGCGCGTGTGGAACTCCACCAGGTTGTCTGTGCCCTGCAGCCGCCCAAGTGGGCTGCTGACATCGACTGCCTGTGCTCCGACGGTGCAGTGCCCGTCCGCAATCGTCGCTGCATAGCGCAGTACCTTGCCGCTCGTTGCTGCTTCGTCGACCAGCATTCGGAAGTGGCTATCCAACTCCGGCAATGCAGCCATGAACTCATTCACCGACAGGTTGCTCATCGACTGCGGGTAGAGACCGGTCACGTCAATGTCGCTCAGTTTCAAGCGCCAGCCAAGCCCGCGCGCCAGGATCAGCGCCTTGCGCGCGACATCAATGCCGCCGAGATCGTCGCGCGGGTCGGGCTCGGTATAGCCAAGATCGTAGGCCTCGCGCACGACCGCGCTGAAGGGCAGGCCTTGCTGCAGCCCGGTCATGACAAAGCCCAGCGTGCCGCTGAAGGCGCCGGCGATGCGTGTCACCGGGTCTCCGGCAGCGACCAGCCGGTTCAGCGTGACGATGACGGGCAGCCCAGCTCCACAGGTTGTCTCCCAGCGTATGCGCGGTTGACGCGGAATAGTGCGGTTGCCGGCGGTGGCGCCGGCTCTGGTGAGCCGGTCATACATCTCCTGCTCCAGGGTGAGTGGCTTTTTGTTGGCCAGCACCACGCGATATTTTCGCTCCAGCGCATACAGAAGCGCCGGCACGGTCGTCTCGCTGGCGGTGCAGTCGACTACGATCGCACCCGTGCGCCCGGCAATGTCGATGATCGCAACCAGATCGTTCTGCGGCCCACCCTGCCCGTACATCGCAAGCCGCCCTTTGCGCGCCTTGTAGTCGACCAGGTCGAGCAGTGTGGGGTCGTCTAGCCCGGCGTCGAGCGCAATCACCGCCCCGTCGCCATCACAAATGGCCTTGAGCGCAAACTCAATACCATACTCGGCTGCATGCAGCGGCCGGTTGGCAACAACCTGCTGGATCAGAGCACTGCCTACTCCACCAACTCCAAGCAGAATGACGGGAATGTTCTGCATGATCACCCTACAGAATGAAAACGTCGAAGATCAAAGATCAGTGACATGCCACTGCATTGCTTTGATCCTCGACGTAGCGGTTCACAATTCAACCCAATACGCTCGTCAATCGCTGCCACTGGGATAGCACATTCTCACCGGCCACACCGTGCGCAATCAAACTATCTTCCCGACTTGCCAGCGTCGATGGCCATCCCACCTGACGCCGCTCGGATGACACCGTGTGCAGAGTATACCATGTGTAGCGCTGAATTGATAACGCACACGGCGCTGGTGGCGAATGTCATACCATGCGCTTCCTCATGCCTGCGGTCCGCTCGCATGGCTCTGCGAACGCTGTTCAGTGGGGACATGAAGCTCGAAAATGTCATGAATTGCGCGCAAAGCTGCCGTGACGTCGGAATCGATGACGACAAGACTGATATTGGCCTCGCTCGACCCCTGCGCAATGGCGATGACGTTGATCCCCGAACGTGCCACGGCGGTGAAGACGTTGGCGGCCAGCCCCGGCGTGCCACGCATGCCGCTGCCGACGACAGCGACGATGTTGATGTGTGACGTGCCGTGAATGTCGTCGATGTAGTGCCGCTCTAGCTCGCGTTGGAATTCGCCGCGTAGCGCTGTGATCACTTCCTGTGCCGACGATTCCGGCACAACGAAGCAGATGCTCTGCTCGCTGCTGCTCTGGCTGATCATGAGGACGTTGGCGCCGACGCGCGCGACCGCAGCAAAGGTACGCGCGGCGATGCCTGGCACGCCCATCATCCCGCGGCCGGCGATTGTGATCAGAGTCATCGCGCGGATTGCCGTGATGGCCTTGACCGTGCCTTTGCTGTCTGCCTGGGCTTTCTCCACGATGAGCGTGCCTGGGTGTGCCGGCTCGAAAGTGTTGAGCACGCGCACGGGAATCTTTTTCTCGATGGCGGGCGTCACCGTCTTGGGATGCAATACCTTGGCGCCATAATAGGCTAACTCAGCCACCTCTTCATAGCTCAACTGGTGCAGGCTGCGCGCATTGGGCACGATGCGCGGATCGGCTGTCATGACGCCGTTGACGTCAGTCCAGATCTGAATCTCATCGACCCCTAGCGCCGCGCCGATAATTGCAGCCGAGTAGTCCGAGCCGCCGCGCCCCAGCGTGGTGGGTACGCCGTTTTCTGTGGCGCCGATGAACCCCGTGATAACCGGCACGATGCCACTCTGTAACAGGGGCAGCAGGCGCTCTCGGCAGCGCTCTTCGGTCGGTTGGCTGAGCGGTGCAGCACCGCCAAAGACGGCGTCGGTGACGATCAGTTCGGTGGCTTCGATGGCCTCGGCGCGTAGCCCGGACGCATGCAGCACAGTGGCTAGCAGGGGCGCAGCCATGCGTTCGCCCAAACCGCTCACCACATCGAGCCCGCGCGGCGTGAGCTCGCCCAGCACCGCAATGCTGCTGCACAGACGCCCAAATTCGGCCAGCCGTTCCTCGAAAGTGCGTGTCAGCGCAGCGCGCTCACTGCCGTCCTCGATCAGCCTGCCAGCCACCATCTGGTGCTTGAGCAACAGGCTATCCTCTTGTACCTGGTGAAAGCTTTCGTCGCCGCTGGCAGCCTTCTGCGCTGCCTCGATCAGCATGTTGGTGACGCCCGACATGGCGCTGGTGACCACGACGACACCCGGCTTGCCGGCCGCTGCCTGTTGCTCGACATGGCTCTTGACAATCTCAGCAACCTGGGCGAACGCATCGGCTGTGCCAACCGATGTCCCGCCGAATTTCATGACAATCATGGTAACTCCTTGCCCCGCGTACTATTCTATCTGCGTTTCAAAAAAAATCCCTCTCGCCACCAAAGACGAGAAGGACGAAACAGGCCTGAGCATACCCGATCCGCTCACCTTCCAGATTTCTCTGCCGGAGTTGGCACCGTCGGACCAGGCTTTGCTACCATCATCCTAGGTTGCTGAGGTTTCACAGGGCCGGTCCCTCCACCTCTCTGGATAAGAGTCATCGTATGCAACTGCCCGCGACTATAGCAGGTCGAACGTGCAGTGTCAAAGATTGTAGGGCGGAAGGTCCCTTTCAGCACAGAGTCGACAACTGGGCCGCCTGGACGTACATCGTTGCGCTGCGCAGCCTGTTGACCACAGACAGCGCAGCTCTCCCGGTGCCGGTCTCGCCCAATCGATGTGTCGCATTTTGCCGTAAAATTTGCGTTGTACAAACGTAGGTGGTGTGCTAAAATGTCGTGAAGAGTGCGGGCTTCGTGCCCAAGCATCCTCCCCAGCCTGCCCGTTCAGGGGACAGAACAGGGTGCCTATCCAAATTCATATTCGAAACGAAACGGAATTGCAACAAGGAGGCTTCCTCATGCGAAACAGACGGCTGGCACTCATGCTACCCATTCTGTTGATTCTGTCCATAGTCCTGACCGGCTGTATGGCGCGCCCCAATCAGGGCACCGTCGCAGCAGCCGCTGGGGCTGATGCTCTGGTTGTCGATATCCCTGCTATCGTCGTCACCTTTGACGACCAGGGGCAGCCCTCTCTCAAGGGGCTCGATCTCTCCGCGCTGGGTGTCAGTCTGGATGCGTTGACGCGCACGCCCGAACAAATCGCTGCAGTCAGCGGCGCAGGCGTCGAGGCTGCCTATGTCGACCTCTCGCCGACGGGGGTGAACATCTACGCCGACGGCCAACCCATGCTGACTCTGGACTGGGATGCAGAGACGATTCAGTCGTTGGGCTCCGTACTGGGCATTGCCGGTATCGACAATGCGGATACGCTGGCCAAGGTGCTCCCGCTGCTGAGCAATATGAGCTTGGGCGTCGCCATGACCTTCCCAGGGGCGGGTGACAATCCGACACTCGTCGGCCCAGCGCCGGACAAGGCTGCGATTCTGGCCGCCAACCAGGCCGCTGCTGGACAGATTCTGGGGGAACTGGGCGTGCCACCCTTTGCGACCGCACTGCTCGGTTCGCTCGGTCCGCTGACGATTCGCTATGATGCCAATGGCGTGGCAACGCTTGATGGACTGGGGATGATCGCTGGCTTCCTCCCACCGGATGCCCTGGCCGGCCTCAACCTCAACGCCGACCAATTGAGCCAGGTGAAAGAACTCGGTATTCAAAGCTTGAACGTCCAGACCAAGCCAGAGGGGCTTGCGGTGACGCTGAATGGCAACGCCCTGCCGCTGTTGCGCTGGGATAGTGGACAGATGGACAACCTCGTCAAACTTGGCCTGCAGGGCGGAGTGCTCACGGCTATCACGGGCGCCGACGCCGGCGCGCTCGACGCACTCAACCAGGTCGGCAAGTTCGCGCCGCTGTTGGCCACGACCCCGTTGAATATCACGGTGTCCTTCCCCGAATAACACCACTTCAGGATGAAAACAGCGGGACGTTGACGTGGCTGGCGCCCCGCTGTTTTCGTCCTCGACACAACGCACGCTTTCGATTCCCCGCATGGAAACGGAGTCGTCCATTCGGCGAGCCATCGAGCAGACGGGAGTCATCACAGCCGTGCGCTCGCATGCCCCGATCGATAGCATGATCGAGGTCGGCGACGCCCTGCTCGCAACACCGCTGACGGTGCTCGCCATCAGCCCAGGCAGCTGCCAGCCCTGGCAGACGTTGACCGAGCTGCGCAGCCGATTCGGCGCCAACATGCACATCGGAGCAGGTCCATTGTCGACCCCGGCACAGGTGCAGACGGCGATTGACGCCGGCACCCAGTTCGTGCTCTACGCTTCCCCTGCGTTGCAGGTCGGCGTCCTGTGCCGCCGCCACAGCGTACTCTTTCTGCCCGCTGTGGCGACGCCTGCCGCAGTAGCACAGGCTGAACGAAACGGCTGGACGCTGCAGCTCTTGTTTCCGCCTGGCCGGAATGGCACAGTGGCGCTTCGGCGCCTGCACTTGGCCTGCCCAACGGCTCGTCTTGTGCCCATGGGCGGTGTCACGCTGGAGAACCTGCCTGCATACGCCCGGGCAGGTGCCGCCGCCGCAGTCGTGCGAGGAGTACTCGGCGGGCAGACAAAATGGACGATGGCGACGCTGATCACACAGATGCGTCGAGTACGCGCAGCCTGGGAGGCCGGACTGTCCGTGGGATCCTGTGGCTGATTTGCTGAATCACCGTGCCACACTGCCGGATTCCTGACCTGACTGACACGCAGCCTGTAGGAGCCGTTGGTTTCATCTGAAAAGCTGCCACAGGCGCGGACCAAAGATCGCCGCTGCGACGACAAGGCTCCCCAGTACGCCGAAAATCAGCGCACCAGCCGCTGCATCTTTCGCCATGCCTGCCATAGGATGATATGTGGGCGACACCAGGTCGACGATTGCCTCCACCGCCGTATTCACGCCCTCCAGAGCCAGAATGACAAAGATGGTCAACCCTAAGATCCCCCACTCCAGCGCTGAGACGCGAAAGTAGACGCCGGCGACAAAGACTACGGCCAGCGCCATCAGTTCGATCCATGCGTTGGGCTGTGTGCGCAGTGTGTGACCTGCACCTTGCAAGGCCATGCGCAGGCTGAACCAGCGCCCTCCCCAAAACCCGCGATCGCGGCCGGTCAGTTTTCGGTGGTCTGGATTGGAACCATACGCCACTGGCTGATTACTCGTTTCTGTGTGAATGCTTATACCTCATAGACCCGCCGCGCCAGCGCGCCGTGCCCAAACTGAGCCAAAATCTGCTCCTGGATCGCCCACATAGCCTCCTCGTCGGCCTGTTCCTCATGATCGTAGCCGAGCAGATGCAGCGTGCCATGCACAGCCAACAGCTGCAATTCGGCGGTGATGCTGTTGCCGAAGTGCAGGGCCTGGCGGGCGCTGTAGGGCAAGGCAATCACCAGATCGCCCAGATAACTCTCGAGTTCGGCCGCGATCTCCGGCGGCAGCACAAGGTCGGGGGTATCCTCGTCTTCATGGCAGGCTGCAAAGCTCAGCACGTCGGTCGGTGCATCGATGCCACGAAAGTCGCGGTTGAGTGCCTGCACCGCCTCGTCCGAGGTAATCGCGACCGTCAGCGCAGCCGTGCCGATCCCCTCCTGTTGCAAGGTGGCAGCTACAGCTGCCTGGATTGCCGCACTGTCGATCTCGGCAGGCACTGATGCGTCAAGATCGATGTCGATGTCGATGTCGATGTCGTAGGGCATAGTCAACCTTCCATTGCTGGGTTCATGCGGGTCGCACGTTCGACAGCCGTCTCGACGCCGCCGATGCGATGATGCCCATGCTGTATGGACAGCTCTGCTGCACCATTGGCATCTATGACAGCATCGGCCTCGTGCTCACTCTCGTCTGTGATAGCCGGATACTTGATGCGCGGGTGGTGGACGCCCTGCAGCACATGCAAGAAGATGTCCCTGACTGTCTGCAACTCCTGGAACGTCAAGTCGGACTGGTACAACTCGCCGCTGGCGATCCGCTCGTCGATCAGGCGGTTGACCATCGTTTCGAGTTCCTCGCGCGAACCGGGACGCACGGCGCGCACGGCTGCCTCACAGGTGTCAGCTAACATGAGGATGGTGGTCTCCTTGCTGCGCGGGTTCGGCCCTGGATAGCGGAAGTCCGCCTCGGCGATTTCCTCACCTGCCGCCGCATCGCGTTGAGCTTGGACATAAAAATATTTGACCAACGACTGGCCGTGGTGCTCGCGGATAAAATCCTGGATGCGGTCGGGCAACTTGTACTTCTGCGCCAGGTCTACGCCATCCTTGACATGGCTGATGATAATTTGTGCGCTTGTGAGCGGGTCGAGTTTTTCGTGCGGCGAAGAGCCGTCGAGAATATTTTCGGCGAAGAAATAGGGGCGTACCGTCTTGCCAATGTCATGGTAGTACGCGCCCACGCGCACGAGCAGGGCATCGGCGCCGATGGCAGCCGCCGCACGTTCGGCCAGGTTGCTGACCAAAATCGTGTGATGGTAGGTGCCAGACGCCTTGAGCAGCAATTGGCGCAGCAGCGGGTGCGTCGGTCGGCTCAGCTCGGTCAATTGAAGGGGTGTGGTGATACCGAAGAGGTTGCCAAGCACAAAATAGCCGATGAGCGCAATCGCTGCCGAAAGACCGCCGTTGAGGAGGATGACCATGAGCGATTCGAACAGCATCGTGGAACTGTATTGTAAGAAGGGCGCATTCATGGCTACAATCGCCGCCAAATTGCTCAGTGCCACAGCCGCGCCTGCCCACAGAAAGAGCGTCAGGCGCTCAGCGCGGCCAACTACCAGCACGCCGATCAGCGCGCCGAGAACCTGATAGATCACAATGGCTGCCCCATTGGGCAGCATGAAAAGCAGGATCAGGGCAAATGCAACGATCATGACCTGGGCAACACGCAGGTTGCACAGCACGGCCACTAGGATGGCGTAGGCGGCCAGTGGGTAGTAGTAGGGCAGCAATGGATGGTTGACCATCATGAAGCGCGCTGCGAGCAGCCACAGAATGGTGATGACCAGAAGCAACGCCTGCTCGCGTTGATCGTGTAGGATGTTCGGGCGCACCCGGTAGAGGGCGCCGACGACTATAGCCAGCAATATCAGACCAAAGACGGTGCTCCGCAGCACCGTCCACGGATCCCATTCGGCCTGCAGGCCATTCAGTACCGCCAGAATTTCAGCCTGCTCGGCAGTCGCCTGGTCGCCGCTGCGGATGACGGTCTGCCCTTCATTCAGCGTCACCGAGATGGTTTCGGCGGCATCGTATGCCGCGCCGCGCAACGCCTCTGTCGTCTCCGCGTTGAAGAACGTATTGGGGCGGATCAGGTTGCGCGTCAAAACGATTGCCACCTCGCTGGCCGCATCGTCGAGCGCACCGCTGACCATCCCCGGAACCTGGCGCCGCGCCTGGCCCAGCGTGCTTTCTTTGATCTCGTCGCGCATGACACGATCCAGGGCAACGGGCACTTCGCGGGCGACCTGCGTCCATTGCTCCTGAGAGAGTGAGAGAACTTGTACCGCCATTTCGGCGTCGAGGTTGAGTTCAGGGATGGCAACCAGGTCACCGGTCTGGCGCACGAGCGTGTCGTCGGCGTGCGTGCGAATCTCGGTGACCTGTGCCAGCGCATTGCGCGCAGCCAGCACCTGCTCGCGCCGAACGGATGCTTCGTGGTTGTCGTGCTGGTCTGGAATTTGTTGCGCTGCCCGGTCGCGGGCCCGTTGCGTGAGCAGCTCGCTGTCGAAGACAATCTGTCGCGGCGCAACAACGGTGAAGCGGGCGATGTCGCCGGCGTCGATTTCTAGACGGCTGCCGTAGGGAAGTTGCCAGGCTAGTACCGTGACGAGAACAATGCCCAGCGACACGACCGTCAGCGCCGGAATCGCCAGATCGCGCCAGCGATCAATGCGCAGCACGCTTCTGGTTGCACCCCAGAAGCGCTCAAGAGTCCTAGACATGATCTCAAGGGGTCAGCAGCTGTCGCACGATCTGGTTGACGGATTTCCCGTCTGCACGTGCACCCGTGCGCGCCAGTACGGCCTGCATGACCTGGCCCATCTGCTTCATGGAAGTGACATTCAACTCGGCAATCACTTCCCGAGCGATCGCCTCAATTTCGGTGCCGGACAGTGGTTGCGGCAGATAACTCTGCAGAAGCGCATATTCGGCCAATTCTGCTTCGGCGCGATCTGCCGCGCCCACGCGCTGGAATTCGTCGGCAGCATCGCGGCGTCGCTTCGCCTCGCGCCGGATGATCTCCAGTGCATCGGCGTCACTGATGTCGTGAGCCACATTGCCGCTGGTGCGTGCCTGCATGAATGCCGTCTTGACAGCCCGCAGGGTGAGCTTGGCCGTTTCGTCGCGGTCGCGCATCGCCTGCTTCAGGTCGGCGTCGATGCGCGCCTGCAGGCCAGATGTCTCATCGCTCATGATGACTCCTCTCCCGAAAGTTGCCGGTGGACACGCCGGTCGACGATCGCCAGGATTCGTTCCTGGTAACGCATCAGGAAAAGCGTCGCCGTCCCAATCAGCGCCAGCAATGCCACCAACTGCCAGCCTGACAGCCACCAGACACCGGCGCCGGCTGCGGCCACCACCAGCGTCGTCGGCACGCGGATCAATATCGTCAGCAGCAAGATCTTGGTGAATGGCACGCGCGCCAGTCCCGCCATAAAGTAGGGCAGATCGCCAGACGGGGCAAGCAGGATCAGGAACCAGAGAATTGTGCTGGTGCTGAATGAGACGCGTTCCCAACGAGCGAACCGTTCACTGCCTACCAGCCGCTCGACGATGGGTCGCCCGCAATAACGCGCCAGCCCCATGGCCAGCACAGCGCCAATGATCAGACCCGTGGCGCCAAATACGCCACCCCACCAGGGGCCGTAGAGATAGCCCGCCGCCGCCTGCATGACATAGCCGGGCAGCGGGGCAAAGACAATTTGCATCGCATTAATGCTGATGAGCGCAAGAGGCCCCCATGCGCCCAACTGTGCAACGAATGCTTCAAACGCTGCCTCGTCTTGCGTCAGCACCCACAGCTGGGATCCATAGCGCCAAGCCAGGACTGCTCCCAGGAGTATGACGGCAACGATGCCCCAAGCCTGCCATGGAAGTGCCCTGGAGCGCGCAGAATTTTCTTTCATGCATCTCCCGTCAGTCTATCGGGAAGCTTTTCTCCACAATGCCGATAGAAAGCACTCGATCATTATACCGCCCTACCTTCTGCTGTCAATCGACAGAGGTTTGCTGGATCGCACAACGATCTCAGGAGGAATGGCACCAGATATTGCGCCAGAACGTCCCTGGGCATGCGTGACACGTAGCTTGGCCAGCACCTCCTTTCGAAAGGGATGGGATTGAGAAGCCAGGATTTTCGGACACCACTGCTGCCAAGAGGGCGAATTGGCAAAATCCTGGTTTTTATCGACCTGCTTTAGTTGCAAGCAATTGCAACTAGCGTGTTCTCGCGGTACACTGGGTAGGGAAGACGTTTTTTCGTACCCTTGAAACAACGAATGAAAGGATAATCTCATGATTAGGCGAATGCCACTCGCACTCCTGCTTGTTCTAACGCTGCTGTGGGTTGCAGGCTGCACCGCCCAGCAAGGCGGCTTTGTCCAGACGGTTGTCGTGACGGCAACACCGATGCCGCTGCCCGAGGGCGCCAAAACGGTGCTGCGCGTGGGCACCGGCGATAGCGGCGAAGGCTTGACCCCCCATCTCAAGATTATTGAGATGTTTGAGGCGGAGAATCCCGATATTCAGGTGCAACTGGAGCCGGTCGGCAGTGGCGACTACTATGCCCGCATCCTGACACAGATTGCGGCCGGCGATCCGCCCGATCTTCTGCAGATCGGCGATGATGCCGTGCCGATGTTTGTCGACCGCAGTGCATTTGTTGCGCTGGATGATTTCATCGCCAGCGAGAATTACCCGCTTGACACCAGCATCTATCTGCCGGGTGTCATGGAGCCGGGCAAGTGGCAGGGTGTTCAGTATCTCCTGCCTAAAGATTTTTCGCCCATGGCCATCTACTACAACAAAAAACTGTTCGATGAGGCAGGCGTTGCTTATCCGGCCGAGGGATGGACGTGGGATGATCTGCTCGCAACGGCCCAGGCGCTGACCAAGACGGATGCGAA
>CAIRNL010000378.1 GCA_903879975.1 uncultured Chloroflexota bacterium
ATCTGTACCATCCGCAAGGTCATCCTGCTTGAGATCACTTTTGCGGGCACGTTCGGCCAATTCGCTGACCGCACGCGCAATGCCCATGAGATTCAACTCACCGGCATTTTTGATCACGGGCACGATCAGCCCACCGATGCCATACTGATCCATGGGCAGTGCAGTCGCCATGCCGATATTGTAATAGCGCTTGATGACGACACCTTCATCGGTCCAGGTCGCGTTGGCGGCCGGCACGGCGCGCAGTCCTGCCACCAACGCTTCGATGAAATAGGCTGTGATGGTGAGGTTGACGCCAGCTGCGGCGAACTCCTTTTTGTGCGCGACCCTGTGCTGCAGGACGGCAGTCATGTCCACGTCCCACATGGTAGTGACCTGAGGTGCACTGAAGAAGCTCTGTGCGGTGTTACGGGCCACAGCGACACGCATGCGCGAGAGCTTGACCAACTCCTCACCGGGCTTGAGCGGGTCTGGAGCAGGGACACTTGCCGCCGGCTTGGGCGCACCCTGTGCAGGCTGGGCGGCGGGCACAGCTGCTTGCACCACAGGAAGGGCCGAGGGAGACGGGAAGGCAGGCTCGACACGCACGGGCCTGCCCGATATACGGCTTGCAGCAGCGCTGAGCACATCGTACTTGGTCAGCGTGCTGAGCGGCCGTCCTGCAGCAACCTCTTCCAGGTTGATATTATTGTCCGCTGCCGCACGGCGCACGATCAGCGACGGCTGGTCAGCCAGATCGCCGGGCAGCGCAGTTGGCGCCGTACCGGGTGCCGGCGCTCGATAGGCCAACACATCCTGCTTGGTGACCTGGCCGCCCGGTCCGGTGCCGGACACAGACGTCAGATCGACACCCTTATTGGCGGCGACACGGCGGGCAACGGGCGTAGCCTTCACATCGCTGGCCGGTGCGGCAACCGAGACGACGGGTTCGCTGTCTGCAGCCGGAGCTGCGACCGATAGCGGGGCCAGGGCGCCGCCGGTGCTCTCGCCAGCTTGGCCGATATAGCCCATCACCGCGGAGATCGGGGCCAGTTCACCGTCCTGAAAATTGATCTTGACCAGCACACCGTCGGCCGGTGCAACAATTTCCGTATCCACCTTGTCGGTGGCGACCTCCAAAATGACGTCGCCTGCCTTGACGCGATCGCCTACAGCTATACGCCAGCGGCTGACAGTCACATCTTCAATGCCTGCGCCCGCGTCGGGCAGCCTGATTTCGGTTGCCATGGATTCCCCCTATCTCATCATTTCCAGGACAGCGGCCTTGATATTCTTCTTCCACGGCAGGAGTTCTTCCTCCAGCGGCTTGGAAACCGGAATGGAAGCAGGCGCCATGCCCAGGCGGCGCGCAGGTGCCTTGAGCAGATAGGGCGCTTCTTCATAGGTGCGCGCCACAATCTCGGCACCGATGCCGCAGTTGGATTGTGACTCGTGCACCGCCAGCAGGCGGCCGGTCTTGGCCACCGAGCTCAGCACCGTCTCCATGTCCAACGGGGTGATGCTGCGCAGATCGACGATCTCAATGTCGATACCCTGCTCGGCCATCAACTCATCAGCCGCTTCCTGGGCCTGAAGCAGGGTATAGCCGAAGGTAACCAGTGTCAAGTCAACGCCAGATCGCTTGAG
>CAIRNL010000379.1 GCA_903879975.1 uncultured Chloroflexota bacterium
GTGCATTTGTTGCGCTGGATGATTTCATCGCCAGCGAGAATTACCCGCTTGACACCAGCATCTATCTGCCGGGTGTCATGGAGCCGGGCAAATGGCAGGGTGTTCAGTATCTCCTGCCTAAGGATTTTTCGCCCATGGCCATCTACTACAACAAAAAGCTGTTCGATGAGGCAGGTGTTGCTTATCCGGCCGAGGGATGGACGTGGGATGATCTGCTCGCAACGGCCCAGGCGCTGACCAAGACGGATGCGAATGACAATGTCGTTCAGTGGGGCATCCAGTTGCCCGGACCGTGGACGACCGGTTTCGAATACTGGGTCGCAGCTGCCGGTGGCAGCCTGATCAGCGAGGACGGTACGAACTTCGTCGGCTATATGGATTCTCCGGAGGTGCAGAGCGCTGTCCAGTTCTATGCCGATCTCTACAACAAGCACAAGGTGGCGCCACCGCCGGCTGATATGAATGCTTTTGGCGGCGGGAACAGCGAGTTTGATAACGGTACAGCCGCCATGCGCCTGTTCGGGCGTTGGCCACAATCTGGCATGAAGGCAAATCCCGCGATCGACCTGGGAGTTGCGCCGCTGCCGGCCGGCGACCAGCGAGCCGGTGTTCTCTTCTGGGGCGGCTTTGGTATCTCTGCGTTGAGCGACAACCCGGAAGCAGCCTGGCGTTTCTTGCGTTACTACACAGGCGCTGAGGGTGCTGAGGTCTGGAAGGACTGGGCGCTGCCAACGGTGAAGTCGGTGGCGGAGGGCTCCGGCCTGTCAGCAGACCCGATCGAGGGTATCTGGCTGAACGAACTGAACCATCTTGCGCCGCGTGCCTATGTGTTCACGCCATACTGGGGGCAGACCGCTGACCCCGCCCTGCGGCGTGTACTGGAGAGCGCAATCCTCGATCCAAACGCCAACATTCCTGACCTGCTGGCGACAGCCGCACAGGACGCACAGGCGGCTCTGGACGACTTGCAACAGTAGGTGGCATAGAGGAAACCAGTGTCCGGAGGATCGGCAACCCGTCGCCCCTCCGGACACTGGTCGGCTGTACGAAGTATCAACTTCCACGCAGAACGCTCACGAACGAGCAGGGCACGCGTATGAGCAACGCAAGCGCCGTCAGTGGGCGGCGTCCGTCGAGAAACCGCCTGGCCCGTGGCGAAGCCCTGACCTTCTACCTGCTGATATCGCCGTGGCTGCTGGGCCTGTTGCTCTTTGTGCTCGGACCGATCGTCGCCTCACTGGGCTTCAGCTTCACCCGCTGGGATATGCTGACGCCGCCGGTGCCGACAGGTCTGCGCAACTATGTGCGGATGGTGGACGACCGCCTCTTCTGGCAGGCGTTGAGTGTCACCGTGCGCTACACGCTCATGTACGTGCCGTCAGAACTGGTCGGCGGGCTGTTGCTGGCGCTGCTTATGAATCAGGTCAGCGCCAAGGGCATTCGCGCCATCCGTACCATCTATTTCATGCCGTCCGTCTTCTCCGGTGTCGCGTTTGTCGTTGTCTGGATGTGGCTCTTTCATCCAGAGGCGGGGCTGATCAACGCCACGCTGGCCAGGGTTGGGATCGACGGCCCGCGCTGGCTGGTCGATCCCAACACAGCGCTGACTGCCCTCTGGATGATGAGCCTGTGGGGATTGGGACGTACAGCCGTCATCTACCTGGCTGGCCTGCGTGGCATCCCAAAGGAACTGTACGAGGCGGCTGCGATGGACGGAGCCGGCACGTGGCACTCTTTCCGCAACGTGACGCTGCCGATGCTCACGCCGGCGATTTTTTTCAATCTGGTGCTCAATATCATCGCCACCTTCCAGACCTTCACCAGCGCGTTCGTCGCCACCAACGGCGGACCGCTCGATTCGACACTCTTCTTTGTGCTCTACCTCTACCGCAAAGCCTTTCAGGAATTCCAGATGGGCTATGCTTCGGCGCTGGCGTGGGTGCTCTTCCTGATCATCCTGGCGCTCACGTTGCTCGTTGTGCGCAGCGGGCAGTGGTGGGTCTACTATGAAGGCGAGGAGCGCTGATGCAGGGGGGGAGCCGATGGCGTCGGTGGCTGATTCTGGCGCTGCTTTGGGGTGTAGCGTTCCTGTTCCTTATCCCCTTTTTGTGGATGGTGTCGTCGTCGCTCAAGGCCAACTATCAGATTTTCGAGGTGCCGCCCCGCTGGATTCCCAATCCACCGCGCTGGGAGAACTACCATGAGGCGCTCACGATCCTGCCCTTCTCCCTCTATATCCGTAACACGACGATCATTACTCTGCTGACGATTGTGGGGCACCTGCTTTCATGTACGGTCATCGCCTATGCGTTTGCGCGGCTGCGCGCACCCGGCCGTGACTTCCTCTTCGTCGTCATGTTGGCGACTATGATGCTGCCCTACCCTGTGACGATGGTGCCGCTCTACGTGCTCTTTAACCGGTTGGGCTGGATCAACACATTCTTGCCGCTTGTCGCGCCGGCCTATCTCGGTATCCCCTTCTATATCTTCCTCATGCGTCAGTTTTTTCTCACGATCCCACGCGATTTCGAGGACGCTGCACGTATCGACGGCGCCAACACGCTCCAGATCATTGCTCGCATTATGCTGCCCATGGCGATGCCCGCATTGGCAACCGTGACCATTTTTACCTTCCAGGCGGCTTGGAACGATTTTCTTGCCCCGCTGATCTACTTGCAGCGGCCTGAACTGTACACCGTCACGCTCGGCCTGCAATTCTTCCGCTCGACTTACACGACGAACTGGGCTTATCTGATGGCCGCCTCACTCGTGACCACTCTGCCCGTGATCGCCGTTTTCTTCGCCGCTCAACGCTATTTCATCGAGGGCATCACGCTGACGGGCGTGAAGGGGTGATGTGGGTGACCAGATGGCCGGGTAACAAGATGAATGGACCATTGGCCGTTACCGATTGACCATTTTCGTTGTCCCCCTCATCTCGTCATCTCCTCATCTTGTCACTCCTTCGCCTTCTCCCGTACAATGCACTTATGTTTTATGATCGCGCACGAATCTATGTAAAAGCGGGTAGTGGGGGCAACGGGGTAGTATCGTTCCGCAAGGAAAAGTATGTGCCGCGCGGTGGCCCGAACGGCGGCACGGGTGGCCGTGGCGGCAATGTCGTGCTCTACGTCGATCCTGGCCTGAACACGCTCTTTCACCTCCAGCACAATGTCCACCATCGTGCCGAGCGGGGTGAGCATGGCGGCGGCGCCAACCGCACGGGAGCCAGAGGACCCGATCTGCGTTTGCCCGTGCCACCGGGCACGCTGGTGCGCAATGCTGACACGGGCGAACTGCTGGCTGATTTGACGGATATCGGACAGGAATTCGTCGTGGTGCACGGTGGTCGCGGCGGCCGCGGCAATGCTGCCTTCAAGACAGCGCGCAACACAGCGCCGCGCCTGGCTGAGAAAGGCGAGCTGGGCACAGAATTGTGGTTGGATCTGGAGTTGAAGTTGGTGGCCGACGTCGGCATCATCGGCGTGCCCAATGCAGGGAAGTCGACGCTGCTTAGCAGCGTCAGCGCCGCTCGACCCAAGATCGCCGACTATGCCTTTACCACCGTCGAGCCAACGCTGGGCGTGGCTGAGGTAAACCACCGCCAGATCGTCCTGGTCGATATTCCTGGCCTGCTCGAAGGGGCGCATGAGGGCGTCGGGCTGGGGTTGGCATTTCTGCGCCACGTGGAGCGTTGCCGTGTGCTCATTCACCTGCTCAATGGCGACAGCCCCGATCCACTTGGCGATCTGGAGGCGATCAACCAGGAGTTGAGTCTCTTCAACCCGGCGTTGGCCGATAAGCCGCAACTGGTCGTGCTGAACAAGATGGATCTGCCCTCCGCGCGCGCCCACTGGCCGGCTGTGGCGGCGGCCATGGCGCGCTACGAACTGCCGGCCATGGCCATCAGCGCCGCTACCGGTGAAGGGGTACAGCCCATGCTCGGACGCGTGCAGCAGATGCTGGCCGAATTGCCCGCCGTCGAAGCAGAACCGACGGATCTGATCGAGATCGCGCCACCATCTGATCGTCGGACGTTCCACGTCGATGCATTGGATGAGGGTCTATGGTTGGTAGCAGGCATAGAGATTGAGAAAGTTGCCAAGATGACGAACTGGGAATACTACGAGGCCGCACTGCGTTTCCAGCGCATCCTGCGTGCGCTCGGCATTACCGACGCCTTGCGCGAAGCGGGCGTGGAGGACGGCGACACCGTGCGCATCGGCGATGTCGAACTGGTATGGGGGTACGACAACGCTCTCGGTGAATGATGATCGTAAGCCGTAGACACTCGCGCCGCATCGGAATCCTGGGCGGCACCTTCGACCCTATCCATATCGGCCACCTGATCCTGGCTGAAGAAGCGTGGTTCCAACTGCAACTGGATCGCATCTACCTCGCCCCGGCCGGTGATCCGCCTCACAAGCTTGGCCGTCAACTGGCGCCGGTGCGCGATCGCCTCTGTATGGCCGAATTGGCGACCGCCGACAGCGATCATGTGATCATCAGTCGCGTCGATGCCGATCGGCCCGGCCCTCACTACACGTCCGACATGGTGCGGTTCGTCCAGGCTGACGCCGGGCCAAACACCGAGATCTACTTTCTGATGGGCATGGATAGCCTGCGCGACCTGCCGACATGGCACGAGGCCGCCTGGCTGGTGGAACATGCACGGCTCGTGGCGCTCAGCCGCCACGACGTGGAACTGGACTGGGCTGCCCTGGAGGCTGCCTTGCCAGGACTGCGCAGTCGCGTCATCATTCTCGATATGCCTGAACTGGAGATCGCCAGCCACGTCATCCAGCAGCGTGTGCGGAATGGACAACCGATCCGCCATATGGTGCCGCGTGTCGTGGAGGCCTATATTCAGAAACACAGCCTCTATCGAGCCTGAACTACAGAAAACAAAACGGAGAAGGCTGATGATACCTTCTCCGTTCACAGTTCAACTGCCGGGTTCAGCCACTGTCTACTCGACAGCTTGCGGCAGCAGGCGCAGCTGCAGCAGCGCCAGGTTGAATTGCTTGTCACCGGCTCCAAGCACATCGCGCAACGACTCGGCCCCCTCGAGCGTATAGGAATCCATCATTGTCACCGCCGGATCCTGGTCGACCAGGCTGTCGGGGCGCACCCCTTCGTCCTTGATCAGATTTTTGTCTGGCGTGAGCCAGTTCGTCACACCCAGGCGCAACACAGACCCATCACTCAGGTTGAACGGTTGCAGAACTGTCCCGGTACCCAACGTCGGTTGGCCGACCAACTTCGCACGGCCATTTTCCTTCAGCGCGCCAGCTGTGATCTCGCCTGCGCTGGCTGTGCCCTGGTTGATCAGGACGATCATGGGGTAGGCGCGAGCTAGGCCGGTTCCAACGGAGCGGTAGGTTCGGAACTCTCCGTCGGCATCGCGCTCGTGCAGAATCACTTTCCCGGAATCTAGGAACTGTGTGTTGACGCGTAATGCCTCCTGCAGATAGCCGCCGGGATTGTTGCGCAGATCCAGCACCACGCCGTCGACAGCCTCACCCGCCGCAACGCTTGCATCGATTGCTTCGAGCGCCTTCTGTAACTCATCGCCCGTATCCGAAGCAAACTGCGCGATCTGCAGATAGATGTAGTTCGTCTCTGGGATGCGTGCCCAGGTCACGCTCTCTACGTCGATCTTGCCGCGTACAACGGTAATATCCGTCGGTTCGCTCTCGTTGGGGTGCAGTACGGTCAGAACAACGGAGGTGCCAGCCGGTCCACGGATGCGTGAGATGATCTCCCACTCTGGCAAGCCGCCGATCTCTTCACCGTCTACTTTTAGCACAATGTCACCGGCCAAAATGCCGGCTTGCTCAGCGGGTGATCCATGGATCGGCGCTACAATGCGAAAGCCTGTCTCGTGCCCCTCGACGAAGGCACCAATGCCTTCGAACGATCCCTCCAGCTGACTCTCCTGCTGCTTTGCTTCTTCCGGTGAGAAAAAAATCGTGTGATTGTCATCGCCCAGTGTAGCGAGCATCCCATTGATGGCACCGTAGGTCATGCGCATGGGATCGACTTTGTCCTGGTCGACGAAGTACTGGTCAACCAGTTCCCACACTTCCCAGAAAACCTCAAATTGCGGCGGATGATCGGTGGCGAGCACAGGGCGCGCCATAAAGCCTGTCGCTGTCCCTGCCAGAAACATGAACGACAGTGCGCCGGCGAGGATGATTCCCATGACGATTCTTTTCATCTGATGGCTTGCCTTACGCTCTATGAACTGCCCTTACGATGTTGACTCAGATCACTGCCTATTATTGTTACTGGATTTTGACAGAAAGCTGTAATGTCAGTTACTGCAACTCTCTGGTACTATATCCATAGACCTTACGAGCCGCGTGCTTGCAAACTGGGCAGGCACATACGTGTTGCAAAATGGCAAGGCAGATGCTTCAATTCTGCCGCCTGTTCTTAAGGAATGTTCGGCGCTGAAATCAGGTTCTTGGGCTGACGATTCAGTTTGGATGGCGCCCATCGA
>CAIRNL010000380.1 GCA_903879975.1 uncultured Chloroflexota bacterium
CCTCTACGAGCAGCTCGATCTGGTCTACCAGGCGGGCTATGTCGACACGGCCGAAGGTGCCAGCCTGGAGCGGGTCGTTGCTGTGCTGGGCATCAAGCGGAACGAGCCGGACTTTGCCAGTGGCGAAGTGACCTTCACGCGCGATCCAGGCTTTTACGAGGTGCTGGCCATCCCGGCCGGCACGCTGGTCACCACCGTGGAGGACGAAAACCAGGAGCCGCCCAAAAAGTCATACCTGACGATTGAGGAGGGAGTCCTGGCTGTCGGCGAGAACACTGTCACCGTCAAGGTGCAGGCCGACGTGCGCGGGCGTGAGATGGCGAGCGACGCCAACAGCGTCGTCGTGATGCCGCAGCCTGTGCCGGGGGTCAAGCTGGTCAACAACAACAGCCCGATCCGCTTTCTGGGGCGCGAGCGCGAGAGCGACGAAGAGCTGCGCCAGCGCGCCAAACAGGCACTGCTCGCCTCGGGACGGGCGTCGCACACGGCGCTCGAAAACGCTGTGCTGAGCCTGCCCGGGGTGCGCGCCGTGCGCATCAAGGAGGAACGATCCCACCCTGGCGTCATTTGGATCTATGTCGATGGACTGACCCCACGCAATCGCAGCCAGGTTCAGCAGCGCATCGACGAAGTGCGGGCGGCGGGCATCTATGTTGTGCTGGAGGCAGCACAACCGATCGCGCTCACGATGGTGTTGCGCGTCGCCGTCGATGCCCGTGTCAAAGGCGAGGAGCGGCTGGCCGTCGAACGACAGGTAAGCGATGCGGTGATCGGCTTCATCAGCCGTGTGCCCATGGGTCAGCCGCTGCTCTTTTCGCAGTTGACCGCGGAGGTGCTGGGGGTGAAGGGCATCGTTGACCTGGAGGACATGCAGCTCGTTGCAGAGCGGCGTGTGCCCGATGCGACCCACCCGGCAGGGGAAGGGGCGATTGCGCGCACTGCGTACAACCTGATGGCGCGACGCGTCGAGGCGAGCCTCTACGAACGCTTCACGGCACTGCGCGTGCGCGCAGCCACCGAGATCAAGGATCTGCCGATCGACGTGCAGGTGGCGGTCACATTGCCTGGCCATGCGCTGGCGCAGAACCTGGCGGCGCGCTACAGCAGCACGCTGATCGCACGCGGAGCGGCGGCTGCGCTGCTGGTCAGCAACTCCGTACAGGCGCTGCCCGCAGAAAGTCGCGCTGCCGTGCTGGCCTCGCTGCAGAGTTATCTCACCGGCATACAGCAGGCGGCGACCGCCAGCGCCTGGCAGGTTGGGCTGCCGCCCACGCTGCAGAGTGCGCTGGTCGCGGCACTGCAGGAATACTTCACCGAATTACAGAAGGCGCATGAGGGGGGTGGGGGGATCGTCGCTGTGAGCGAACTCCTGGCGCGGCTGCAACGTCAGCAGGCCAGTGCGGGGAGCCAGTGGCGCGAGGCCGTGCAGGAGATGTTGGTGGCGCATCTGCAGGCGTTGAGCACGGCGCAATTGGCCGATTTTCCCAGCCAGGAGCTGGAGGCGCGCATCCACACCGGTGCGATTGCCACGTATCAGGCCGCAGTGCGTGCCGCACAGACGGCGCAGCAGAGTGCGCTCAACGCAGCCGAGGAGAAATTCAACACCCAGACTGCCGAACTGGATCCAGCCAAGGATCGCACCAAGATCAACACTGCGCAGAAAAAGCTGCGCGACGAGCAGCAGAAGGCCAGCGAACGCTTCAGCCTCGACGAGGCGGCAGCGGCTGCGGTACGCGATGTGGGGTTGACGGCTGCAGCGGCGCAGGTCGACGCGCTGCGCACAGAGGCGGCGCAGATTCTGCAAGAGGCCATCGACAGCCTGGCGGTGGCAGATGCCGGGCTGTGGCAGAGTGCAGCGCTCTACGAGATGAACGTACGGCTGCGCGCGCGTCTCTTCGACGGCGAACAGCTCGCTGATGTGGATGCAATCGAGGCCTCGTTCGTTGAGACGCCCAAGCCGGCCATCCTCTTTGCCTATGCCACGCGCGTGGAACTGACCGGCGCGCTGCAGATGACCCTGCCGGCGACTGCCTCGCCTGCGGAGCAGGCACATGCCGAGGCGCTGCTGCGCCAGGCCATCACCCACCATCTGGAGACGCTGCA
>CAIRNL010000381.1 GCA_903879975.1 uncultured Chloroflexota bacterium
CGCTGGTGGTGACCAAGACCGGCGAACTCAGTGTCGACGTGCGTGAGGTGCAGTTCCTTGCCAAGGCGCTCAAGCCCATGCCAGATAAGTGGCACGGCGTGCGCGACCAGGAGAAGCGTTACCGGCGCCGCTATGTCGATCTCCTGGCGAATTCGCCAGTGCGTGACATCTTCCGGACGCGCGCTGCAATCATCCGCGCGCTGCGCGGCTTTCTCGACGGTGAGGGTTTCCTGGAAGTGGAGACACCGATCTTGCAGCCGCTCTACGGCGGCGCGGCTGCACGCCCCTTTGTCACGCATCACAACCAACTGCATCAGGATCTCTACTTACGTATTAGCTTCGAGCTCTATCTCAAGCGGCTTATCGTGGGCGGCTACGACCGCGTCTACGAGATCGGCCGCGATTTCCGCAACGAGGGCGTCAGCTTTAAGCACAACCCAGAGTTTACGCAGCTCGAGTTTTATGAAGCTTATGCCGATTACCAGGACGTTATGCGTCGCACTGAAGAGATGGTCGCCTTCGTAGCACGTCAAGTCACTGGCAGCACCACCATCACGTGGCAGGGACATACCGTCGACCTGACCCCGCCCTGGCGCCGGCTCCCGCTGCGTCAAGCCATCCTCGACGCCACCGGTATCGACTACGAGGCCTATCCTGACGCTGAGTCACTGGCCACAGAGATGCGCCGCCTCGGGCACGATCCAGACCTGCGCAGCAACTGGGGAAAATTGGTCGACAGCCTCATGGCCAAATATGTCGAACCCAACCTGATCCAGCCGACCTTTCTGACCGACTACCCGCTTGACGTCAGCCCGCTGGCGAAGGGATCGCCCGATGACCCGCGACTGGTGGAGCGCTTCGAGGGCTTCATGGTCGGCATGGAGATTTGTAACGCGTTCAGCGAGTTGAACGACCCTATCGACCAGTTACGCCGCTTCATGGATGAAGCCTACCGGGCGCGCCACGGCGACGAGGAAGCCCACCCTGTCGACGAGGACTACATTGAGGCACTGCGCTACGGGATGCCGCCGACCGGAGGCTTTGGGATGGGCGTCGACCGCCTTACCATGATCCTCACCGACACAGATACCATTCGCGAGGTCATTCTCTTCCCGCATCTGCGTACGATTCGCGAGGGGAGTGACGAGGACGAAGGCAACAGTGAGGAAGTGCCATCCGCGCAGTAGCGTAAGGATGCAGCGTCGAAAATTTGAAACGAGGGCGGGGTGTCTGCGGATGCCCCGCCCTTTTGTCAATCGGCATTGGCTACCGGTGCGTAGATCATTCGCTGGGCGGTGACGCTACAGTCATTTCAAGCAGGGGTACGGCATCGTCGGGCAGCGAGACGCCGTGCCGGTCACGTGCGGGCAGGCGTACGCCGCTGTTGGCCGCATCGTAGAAGCCCAGCAGCAGGCGATAGGTGCCCGGTGCAGCATCGGCTGCCACGGGCAGGACAACTGCCTCCGCAATGGCTTCGCCCTGGCGCCAGGACGTTGTAGGGTTGGCGCCATTTTGCGGTTGGGCGTCGGTTTGCGCTGCCATACCCAACGCTGGGTTGTGCAGATGCAGGAAGCGCGTGTAGTCGCCGTCCGTTGCGCCGAGTGCCCGGTAGAAGATCGTCGCGGTCAGCGTTTCGCCTGGCTGCACGGTGGTTCCGCTGCTGAGGGTAATGCCGACCAGCTCAATGGTGTCACCAAACGTGGCGGCAACCCGGGTCACAGGTTGTCTCTGGTTGCTGTTCAGCACCTTGAATGTTGCCACTGTGTAAGCATCGCCTGGCACATCGCCGTTGCGGTCTCGGATCGGTACGCGTTCGTCCGTGCGGCGGTCGCGCACCGCTACGCGTAGTGTATAGCGCCCTGACGGCAGGTCGTCCGGCAGGCGGAGCGTCGCGCGTTCGTGCGGCGTCAGGTAATCATGCCAGAGGTTCAGGACGTCATCGCGCCAGCCTACCTGCAGGTCGAGGGCGGCAACCTTCTGTAGAGCGTGGTCGACGATTTCAATCACACTCTGGTAGGGATAGACTTCCGGCGTGATGGTATGCCAGAGCAGGTCGATGGCGATGCGGTCATTGGCTGCCACACTGCTCGTGTCGTTCAGTGGCGCGTCGCCGACTGTCGCACGCACACCGCCCAGTGTTGCAACAGGCAGTGCATCGGGCTGACCAAACGTTGCTGCTGGTGCGTAGGTTGTGGCAACGGCGGGCTGCTCAGGCAGTTCGATCTGCAGAAGGTCGCGCGCGGGCAGTAGCACAGCGCCCGTCGCTCCATCAGCCAGCTCGAGTGCTAGCGTATAGCGACCCGCAGGCATGCCGGGCGGTAGATCCAATGCGGCGGCATCTTGCATGAGCGATCCGGGCCGCCATGCTGCCGTCGACCATGTGCCAAAGCGCGGCACGCCGCGCAGCGCGCTGATCGTCCTGCCAGCGGCGTCGGTCAGGCGCCACTCGGCAAGCAACGCCGGCTGGTTGGCGCGCACCAACCAGAGCGGGCGAATCGTGAGCTGCTCGCGGTCGGCGTGCGCGTCGATCCCGGCAAGGTCGAGGCCGGGCGCCGCCGCAAACGGGAATTCGACGCTGGCCTGCCTGGTCTGGGCCGGCATGGGCTGCGTACCGCTCATCCAGACAAGGCCGGCGGCGAGCGTTGTGGCGGTCGCCAGCAGCAGCGCCCGCCGTGCAGAGAAAAAGAGGGCGAGCACCAGTAAGGTAAGCCCCAGAACAGTGAGGATCGTTCCAGCCTGCGCAGGCATAGTGGCCGCGCGTGCGAACGTTACGGTCTGCTCCCCTTCCGGAACAGCGATGTTCAGCAGGCCGGTCGTGGCGTCGGGCTGCGCAGCCTGTGCGGGACCTCCATCCAGCGTAACCTGCCAGCCGGGAAAAGAGAACTGGCTCCACGTTAGGGACAGCGGCGCGGCGCCGTTGCTTGTGACGCTGTCCCTGCCGTCGTGCGTCATTGCGCTCGCTGCGCGCACGCTTGCCTCGACTTCGGGCAGAAGCGGCGCAGGGCTTTGGAGCGCAGCAAGGTCCGCCCACCGCGGCAGGAACTCGTCGTCGTAGCCGGCGCCGTAGGCCGGCTCGGCCTGCTCGAAGCGGTTGACGGCCGCCAGGGTCAGATCGATGTCGCCTGCTGCCGTCAGGAAGGGCGTTTCGCCGGGCCGCGGCGCCTGCGTGATCACGATGAAGGCGACGATCACGGTCGTGGCAAGGGCGCGTGCGGGTGCGGAGGGCAAGGCCGCAATGGCCCCGGCGCCGATGACCGCCACCGCCGGCCCCATGATGCTCAACAGCCGCCATGGGAACTGGACGACGGCCAGCGCATTTACATTCGCCCACAGTGGCGCGCTGAGCGGCGAGAGCAGCAGCGCACAGCCAGCCGCCACGCTGACCCAGTACCACCACTCCACAGTGCGCCGGCGCGTCAGGATCAGCCCGGCCAGCAACAACAGCGCTTGGATCGCGCTCAATTGGTAGGGCGTCTGCCCGCCGTCCACGGCCCGAAAGCGCAGGTCGAGTTCGACAAAATCGCGCCAGCGCCACAGGTTGTCCAGCACCAACGCCGTCGACCACGCGCTCTCCGACAGCGAACCACGCTCGAACAGTTGCGGCAGCCAGACGACCGCGCTGAGCAGCGCCGCCGACAGAGCGGCAGCGACCGGTGCAGCGAGCAGCTTCCATGCAGGCTGGCCCATGTCCCGCAAAGCCAGCGCCATCACGACGGCATAGCCGGCTAGCCATGGCAGCGCCAGCAGGAAGGTGATCGTGTGCGTCATGGCCAGCAGGGCAAGCAAGGCTGCACCCAGCGCAAGCGACGGCAGCGGACGCCGTGCCGCCATCATGCGACGCAGCGCCCAGAAGAGCCAGGGCAGCAACGCCTGTGCACCGATCTCGCCGAACGCGCCTCGCACGAATACGTTGGCCAGCAGGTAGGTCGCATAGGTGTACGCGGCCGCCGCCAGCAAGCCGGGCCAGAAGGCGGGGAGGGGCGAGGGGCGAGGGGCGAGGGGCGTACGATCCGTCTCACCAGCCAGGGACGCGTACATGTCGCTGGCCAGGAATGCCGCACCTACTGCGCCAAAGAGGACGGCCAGCACATAGCTCCAGCCGTAGGCCGCTGCCTGCCCCAGCCCGCCCAGATGCAGTGTCTCTGCCACGTAATACATGGCCGGTGCATAAAAATTGAAGAGCGGGTAGCCGTAGCCGGTGTAGAGTTCGGGAATCCAGCGCGGCAGCCATTCGCCCTGGCGCACATGCTGGTCGAAGACGAAGAGGCGCATGAGATGGACGGGCGTGTCGTCAGCGATGGCGGCGACCCCGCGCGTGATCAGCAGCCACACGGCAGGCAGCGCGATGGTTGCTGCGGCCAGCGCGAGCGTTACGCGCGAGCGCACGAAGCGGGCCAGGGTGCTTTCGGACGCAGCCGACGCCTCGCTGATCGGTGTGGTCATGGTCGCCCGGCGCAGAGCGGCAGTGTCACGCGGCCCAGGCTGTAGCCGCTTTCACCGGCAAGCGCAATGGGCTGCGTGGATTCGGTTTCGTAGGCAATGGCCCACAGCTCGTACTCGCCGGCTGGCAGCGGATCGGCGCTGAACTCGAAGAACTGTGTGCCGCTGTCGGGGCTTTCCCACTGGCGCGCGGCGCGGCCGTTGCTGTTCTGCAGCCAGCTGTCGACCTGGGCGGCGGTGCGGCCGTCGGCCAGGTGAACCAGGCGCACCGAAGCCGAGAGATCGACAGGATAGGGAGCATCGCTCTGCCACGTCAGATCGGCGGCCAGTTGCTCGCTGCTGGCGCCGTCAGGCAGGAAGCAGTAGAGCACGGCGTTTTCGAAGCGCAGCCCGCCTTCGGCGATGATGGGGCCGCCGCTCAGTTGCGCTCGGTTACTCTTCGCCGCGGTCGGTGTGAAGTAGTCGATCTGATAGGTCTTGCCATCTTCGGTGCCGACAGGTGTATAGCCTGCCAGCCGGAGTTGCGCGTCGATCCGGCGCTGCGGGTCTGCATCGGCGTGCATGCCGGCCAGCCAGCGTACCAGGCCGACGCGCCCGGCATCTGGCACGCTGATGACGAAGGGACGCTCTACGACGGCATAATTTGTGGCGAAATCAGTGAGGAAGTCGATGGACCAGTAATTGGAGCGCGGCCAGCCCCACGAGAGTGGGATGACGAAGAAGGTGTCGGGGTTGCTCTCGATGGCACGGGAGAGAGCGCTCATGTCGGCATCGTATTGTTCGAAGCTCTCGCGCGTGTTCTGCCAGTGCATATAGTCGCGCTGGCTGAGCGCGCCGTCAGCGATGAGAATGAGTATGCCGGCCAGCAGGGCCAGACTGGTACGCCGTGCCTGGGTGGCGTCGGTCGCCCCGATGGCAAAGAGACGCATGATGCCATACCCTGTCAACAGGAAGACGGCCGGTGCCATGACGAGCACGCGCAGGTGATTGGGTGGCAGCGGCGTTCCCGACACGGCAAGAATACCGGGCCAGATCATCACGGCGATCGTCCAGGCCAGCATGCGCGGGGCGGCCCGTCCCCAGGCCAGGACAAAGCCCAGCAAGAAGAACGGTGCAACAAACCACGCGATCGGCGGTCGCCCGGGAATATTGTGCAGCCAGATCGGGTCCCCTGTGATTCCGGCCATTTTCAGATGCTCGACCAGTTGGAACCAGAAGAGAGACCACGGCTCAGGGCGGGAGAAGAGCCAGACCTGTTGCGATCTCTGAAAACCGGCAGCCGGGTTGAGATAGATGGCCACCGCCAGCGGCAGTGCTACGAGGCCGGCAGTCGTCAGCAGCGCGATCACACCGCGCCACTGCACTGCCCGGCGCCAGTCGATGAGCAGCACGATGGCCAGAAGCGGCACGAAACGTGCAGCTACGTAGGTGTACTGCATGAGGCCGAGCAGAGCGCCGGCGGCAATGTAGGGGCGCAGATCGCTGCGATTGCGACAGCGCCAGAGCAGCAGCAGAAAAATCGGGAAGAGTGCCAGGAAGAGGTTGGCCCGGTAGGAGATGCGGCTGAGCGAGACTGTCCAGAAAGTCATGGCCACGAAGCCGGCTCCGATGAGCGCCGCACGCTCGTCGAGCAGGCGGCGGCCGAGGGCGAAGGTGCTGGCCACGGCGACCACACCGGCCATGGCCGCGGGCAGGCGCAGGACAAAGGCATTGTTGCCCAGCACATTGACGAAGAGGCTGAGCAGGTAGATGTAGAGTGGCTCGCGGCCGTTATTGGCTGGGAAGAAAAGCGGTGTCTCGCCCTGCCAGACGCGCAGCGCGTCGACGCCGTTGGCGCCTTCGTCAAAGTGCAGGCCGGGCGGCGCAACGTCCAGTCTGTAGACGCGTAGGAAGAAAGCAGCTAAAAAAAAAGCAGCAGCGCAATTCGGATGATGTGATCAGGACGGCGCAACCCGGCAATTGGCGGCATAGACCTTACTCAGGAATTCCCGATCTCGCACAGCGAAAGCCGACGCGGAAGCTTCGGAAGAGCGGCTTGTCATTCGATCCCTCCAGCACCGTATCGCCCCAGTGACCGCCCTTGCGATGGAAGGTGCGGCTGTACCACCAGTTGTCGTGGTAGCTACCGCCCCGGATCGAGAAGTAGATGACGTTCTCATCCTGGAGTTGCTCCGTGTTGACCGGGTTTGCGTAGGGAGAGATGGTGTAATAATAATCGTAATAGTGATCCTGTACCCACTCAAAGACGTTGCCGGCGAGATTGACCGCGCCGTACGGGCTTTGATTGCCGCGGAAGTCATCGACGCGCTCGGGGTGGAAGTCCCCGCAGCGATTGAGGGTATCGCAGGTATAGTGTTCGCTGCCCCACGGCCACGGGCGGGTGTCGACGGCCCCGCGCGCCGCTTTCTCCCATTCGGCTTCGGTTGGCAGACGCTTGCCCTTCCAGGAGCAATAATCCTCTGCGTCCCAGTGCGAGACATACATCACTGGGAAGTAGTCATAGTCTGGATTGTAGAAGTACGGCTCATTGATGTTCGAGATGAACTTGCGCGGCAGGTTGCACGCACCCGCCTCGGTGCAGGCGCGGTATTCCTGGTTCGTCACCTCGAACTTATCGATCTGAAACGCATCCAGGTACACCTCGTGTAGCGGGACGTCGACGTAGGAGCACGGATAGGCGCCCGAGTTGTTCGGGTCGCAGCCCATGAGAAAGGGTCCGGCCGGCACGTCGACCATGGTACCGATTTCGGGCGTATCCAGGAAATAGTCGGTCTTGAAGGACCAAATCTCGCTCGCCGCATGGGCATCTCCGGCATGATCGGCCACGATCTGCCAGAAGTATTCGGTGTTTTCGGCCAAGGTGGGCGGGTCAAACACTTGCCCGCCGTACTGGGTCGCTATCGCTTCATCGGGCGTTGAGTCGTTCGCTTCCAAAAAGATTGTGAAGGTCGTGCCTTGTAACTTTGGGTCGATCAGGTTCCAAGTGAGGTAGGTATTGAGGCTGCGGCGAACGCTCTCGTCAGGTGGATAGGGATCGGTGAAAGGCGGAGCCTTTTGAATAATAGGGATGAACACAGCGCCGGGTGGTTCGACAGTGGGCGCGGCAGTTGGATCTTCGCCGGGCATAGTGCCCTGGCTCGCAACGGTTTGATCGCTGTGCATCGCTGCTGCCACCACCACGACCGCAAAGGTGGCCACGGCGACGACCACGCGTTGTCTCCTGTTCATGGCTTGATATCCTCCCGCCGCATCCCGCTCTCAGTGCCGGCAGGCACCGACCCTCACAGTGCCCGATGCGGGAACCCAATCGCGCAACGCAGCGCGCGACGCCTCTACTGATCGCATTCCGTCAGTATACTCGGAAGATCGAAGCACTATCAAATCACTGGCTGGTGCTTACCTGCAGCGGCAGCACGGCGACATTGTCGGGCAGCGGGGTGTCGTCACCGTCCACGGCATTGAGGCGTACCTGCGTCTCTGCATCGTACCAGCCAGTGATGAGCCGGTATTCGCCGGCTGTCAAGGTGGCGGGCGTGCGCAACGTCACTTCGTCCACCAGGTACTCGCCGGCCAGCCATGACGTCGCTGGGCACTCGCCATCACAGGGGATTGTGTCCTGCTGGGCTACGAGTGTTCCGTTGGCGTCCAGCAGTTGGGTAAAGCGGACCAGATTGCGCGATTCCGTGCCCAGCGGCTGCCAGACCAACTCGACGGAAACGGTTGCGTTGGATCCGATCGTCAGCGTTGCAGGAGCATTAACGCCCATCAGACGTACGCTGTCATCAAAGTGCGCCACCGCTGGCAGCGCAATGGTGGGAGGCTTCAGCAAGCGCGGCCGCCCACTGATCTCGAGAGTCGCCACCTCGACGCGCACAGGCGTCCGTCCTGCCGGTAGGATCGATGCCGCCAGCGTGTACGTCCCGCCCGGCAGCGAAGGTTCGGTCGCCAGACGAGCTGGGATGCGGTAGCTCTCCCCGGCGCGCCATGTCGAGGGCGGATATTCCGGCGCGCCGGGCGTAATCACCGTGCTGGCGGCTACAGAGCCATCTTGGCCGACAAGGTCAACCTGCACAGCGTAGTCGGTGGCTGGCTGCATCGGTGTGTGGGCGACGAGCACCAGCGTCAGGCTGTCGCCCGGCGCGCCGCTCGTCGTTGGCAGATTGTAGTCGATCAACTGGAAATCGGCCGGCATGGCTGCCGTGTCGAACGCATGGTGCGGTGTCTCTGGTGCATGAACCATCAAGGGCGGTTGGAGTATGAACGTGGCGAGCATATACTCGCCCGCGCCCGATCCACCCGCTTCCTGCGCTGGATAGACGCGCCCGCTTGCCTCGTCGTAAACGCGTACTGCCAGGCTATAACGGCCGGGCAGCAGACCGCGCGGCAATTCGATGATATGGTAAGTGCTGCCATTTTCGCCCGCCTTCCAGCCAACCTGGTCAGGGAAGCGATCTCCGGCTAGCAGGTCATCAGCCTGTGCCGCCACGCTGCCATGTTCGTCGCGCAGCACAAGGCTGGACTTCAGTGGGCCATCGAGCGGCTGCAACGCTTCCCAGCGCAACACGCCCCAGATGGGCTGGTCCGCCGGCATGGTCACGACGCCATCCTGCATCACCCAGCGGTTGCCGCCACCCAGGTTGGCGCTCGTCAGCCGGAAGGTGTCGCCAAAGATGATATCCTGGATCGCCCGTTCGGCAACCGGCAGGGTGAAGTCACGCAGGTCGAGCAGCTTGTACGCAACGTAGGGCATGCCGCCCTGGTGCAAGTCTGTCATCGGGGCATCTTCGCTGTTGCGCCGCAGCAGCATGTGTAGCAACCCCTTGACGTCGGCGAATATCCACGACGTTGCGTACAGTTCGGGGAGGTCGGTGGGGCGTAGAACGTTGACCGTACTGCGCCCTTGCGTCAGTTGTTCGAGCTCAGCGGGCGCAGTGGACTCGTCCAGGGTGAGCGTGGTGTAGGCGCCGGGATCGCGTTGAAAGAAGTCGATGGTGTTGAACGCACCGTCCGAGAGCGCGTTGCCCGTGAAGAGCGGCATGACCCATAGCGTTTCGCTGTCGTCCGTAGCTGCAATCGAGCGGGCGAACTCGACGTAGTCGGTGCGAAAAGGGGCACGAAACTGGTCGAGATTCGACCAGGCACCGAAGTAGCCGGTCAGACTGACGCTCGCTGCAACCAGCAGGAAGGGCAGCGGCAGCCAGCGTGCCCCGTGTACTAGCCGAGCTGGCGCCAGGCTGCTAACCCATGCCATGGCCATTACCGGCAGCACGTAGACGATGGGCAGCATTCCGATCATGCGGAGCGAGTGGGGCACACCTTCACTGGAAAGGATGGCAGGAACGGCCAGCGCCAAGAACCATATGATTGCAAAGAGTGTCGTCAGCCGGCGCCAGAAAAAGCCGGCCAGCCCAGTGCCCAGCAGCAGCCACGCAGCCATGAACGGATCGAAAACTGGAATCTGCGCTGGGTTGTGGCGTAAGTTGCCGTCAGGCGTGTTGACAAAAAGTAAAAATCCCCGCGCCGCACTGTTCAGCAAAGCTGCTACCGGATTGTCGCCCGCATATTGGGGATTGAGCACCGAGACTTCGGCAGCATGGGCGCCGAAGTAGGCCGGATGGCTTGCGAAGTAGACGAGCAGCGGCAGGGCTGTAAGCAGCGCAGCCACCAGCATGACGCCTGCAGTTTTGAGCATGCGTGCCCGGTCGATGTCAAAGCGTCTGGCCAGCAGCCAACTCGCCGCCACCGTCGCCGCAAAGAGTGCCAGACTCATGCGGCCTGCCGTGTAGGTGTATAGCGTCAGCCCGAGCGCCAGCCCGCCCAGCACCGCTGGCAGCCATGGAATGCCGCCCGGCGCGCGCAGACGCCGCCAGGTGATCCAGAAGAGGGCAAATGCAACAGTGAGTGCCAGCGGCAACGTGATCGCCCGGAAGCCGACCCGGCTGAGGCTGATATGCCAGTAGGAGAAGGTCAGGAAGAGAGTAACCCAGGCCGTATACCAGCCTGCTGGCTGCTGATTGTCCTCTGGCGCAAAGCGAAAGATCGCCCGCGTCATCCAGTAGGTACTCACGACGGTTGTGGCGCCGACAAGGGCTGCAGTGAAGCGAATTGCGAAACTTGTCGGCCCAAGCACCTGGAAGGCCAGCGCCAGTAGGTAGATGAAGAGTGGCTCGCGACCGTTGTTGCGTTCATAGAAAACGTGAATGTCGCCGCGCAGTGCAGCCAGGCCGTCCATGCCGTAGGCGGCCTCGTCGTTGTAGAGCCCGGGCGGATAGTTCTGTAATTGGTAGCTTCGGAGAAAGAGCGACGCAGCAAAAAGAGCCGCCACCGCGCCGATCTGCAGCCAGCGACGAGTCGGTGTGCTCATGATCCGCAATCGACGATCTCTAGATCAGCCAGGCGTACGCGATCCCCCGGCAGCATAAACGTCGAATCCAATACGCGCAGGTTCTGCATCGTTTCCTGGTCGTAGAGACCGATCAACAACGTGTAACGTCCCGCTGGAACACCTTGCAGTGGAACCTCCTGTGCATAGTCCACCAGTTCACCCGGTTCCCAGCGCGTCATAGGATTGAAGCTGTCAAACGGCATCGTATCGATCTGGGCGACCTTGGCCGTATCATCGGGTGTGATGACATGCAGGAAACTCTTGTAGTCGGTAATCGGCGTGCGGTCGGTGAACCAGTAGAGGCGCAGCGGAATCGTGTCATCGGTGCAGTAGCGCATGCTGGGTAGGTCGATACCGACTAGCCAGATGCCTTCTTCGAACTGTGCTGATGTGGTCAGTGGGTAGCGGGCAAAGCGGCCGTCATTTTGTAACCAGGCAAGGTAGGCGCCAATTGCCGCAGCGACCCCTACGACCAACAGCACATCTACCCACCAACGCCGCCATGGCAGCAGCCAGACCAGCCCGATCGCCAGTGCCACGATCGAAATCCAGTTTGCCGCACGCCGCACGGCCGAGTCACCAAAGTTGGCAATGACGCGATACTCCCCAGCGGGCAATTCGGCTGTGACGAGCCCGCCCACGCCCCCGGGCACCACCGGGACGGGCGCGCCGTCCTGCGTCACCTGCCACCCGGCGAAGTAGGGCCGGTGCAACCGCAGCGTCCATGGATGGGACGATCGCACGTCTAGTACGTAGCGCAGAGGGTTCTCGGCGCGCACTTCGAGCGATTCCGGCGCAGCGATGGGGGGGAGGCGCATCGGATCCTCGACGGGCCGGCTCAGTGCCAGCCCGCGGTCATCAATGCTCAGCGTGCGCAGTGTGTAATCACCGAAGAGCGGATACCCCACCCGCCCGCGTTCCCAGAGCGCAATGCGGTTGATGGCGCCTGCGTCCATTGCCTGCCAGTTGGGCAGCGCCGCTGGACGCAGGGTGACCAGGCTGAGCCACGCACAGATTGCCAATAACGCCGTAGCCAGCGTCGGCTGCCAGGCTGTGCGCAGTGCCAGAGGCCCAGTAAAGATCGCACCGAATAGAAGGGCAATCGCAAATGCTGCGATGCCGTAGAGCCGCCACGGAAACTGAATGAAGCGTACAAAGGGGATGTTCTGCCAGAAGGACAGACTGATGTCGAGTTGGATGAAGAGCACCACCGCCAAGGCGGTGACCCAGAACCACAGGAGCGGTGGGTGCCGCCGCTGTGAAACGACCAGGCTGATCATCCCGGCCGCACCGGCGATCAGCGGCCACAACGCAAAGCGAAAGCGCTCCGGTCCTGCATAAAGCGCTACCAGCGAACCTTGCACCAGCGTTGTGAGCGTCTTGACATTGGCCTCGATGCTGGTGCCTCCGCTAAACATGAACTCAGTGGACTTGGTCAGGTTCATTTCTAGCAGTGCGGGTGCCCAGTAGAACGCGCTGAGCGCAGCGCCCAGGATAAAGGCGCCAGCCACGCGCCCTAGCGCCCGCCAGTCACGGCCCCACGCAGCTAGCGTGGCTACATAGAGTGCAACCAGCGGCACGACAAAAAGAGCGGTGGCGTTGTGACCCAACATGGCCAGTGCAACGAACGCTCCCGTGAGAAGGCCGTACTGGCGCCGGGGCGTTTCCGTGTAGCAATGCGCCGCCCAGGCGAGCCAGGGCAGAATCGCCCAAGTGAGCGATTCGGAGACGGCGCCACGTTCGTAGATGACCAGGAGCAGGTAGGGCGATAACAAGTAGACACAGGCGGCAACCAGTGCGGCCAGCCGGCTCTTCAGAAGAGTGCCGGCGTAGATGTACATGCCCCAGCCCGCTAACAAGAGGCTGAGTGAGACGACTGCCTTGGCCGACGCAATCAGACCCAGCCCCAGGCTGTGGAAGAACAAGCCAAGATAGCTGGCGAGCGGAGGGTAATACTGGAAAAGCGGCGCAGTGTAGCCGAAGTTCAAGTTGATCCCGAAGCGCGGGTAAAAAATGCCGTTCTCCCAGGCACTGTCCAGTTCAAAGATGCGATGTATGCTCATGAGGAAATCGCCAGGGTTGGGGATGCCGGGCGACCAGAGTGGGATCAGAATCGCAGCTGTGCCGCTGGCGAGAAAAAGGAATGCCAGCCGGTCGTACCGCTTTGTCGAAAACCAGTAACGCAAGGGTTTGTCTATCTGCAATTGCTTCTAAATGACATGTGCTCGCCAGAACGGCAAGCACATGTACTTATCACACTTTCTATATCTGGTGGTCGGGGAGAGAGGATTTGAACCTCCGACCTCTTCGACCCGAACGAAGCGCGCTACCAAGCTGCGCTACTCCCCGACGGCACCCTCTAGTATAGTGGCAAGCGGCGTATGCGCCAAATCTGGGCGTGTGCCAATCGACACATGGCTGCGGTTACGGTCGCCCCGCAGCCCGGATAGAGAATAAAACACTTTGACCGCACGATTGGCTGTGATATAATCCCTTTATTCTCAGGCGGAGCGCCGGGAGCGTCGGCAGCATTGCAACAGACGTGGCCAGGAACGGCTACAGGTTGGGTGAGCCGGCAAACGGATAGCGGTCTCCAGGAGAAGAGGAGCTATGATTGAGGTGACAATTGACAGTATTCGGGTGAGCCTCCTCTCACAGAACCGAATCGTGGTTCTGAAGGAGGAGAGTAGCGAGCGCTTCTTGCCTATCTGGATCGGTCCTTTTGAGGCCGATGCCATCACGTTGCAGTTGCAGGGCATGGATGCGCCGCGACCGCTGACCCACGATCTGCTTAAGTCGGTGATCGAGACGTTAGGAGCCGAGGTTCTGCACATCTACATCAATAGCCTGGAGCGCAACACTTATTTTGCGCGCATTCTCCTGGATGTGAACGGGGAGACGATGGAAATTGATAGCCGGCCGAGTGACGCGATTGCGCTGGCTGTACGCGCCAATGTGCCGATCTATGTGGCTGAAGAGGTCATGGAGCAGGCCGGCATGATGCCTGAAGAAGAGATGAGCCTCACTGGCGAAGCTGCTCGCCCCGAGTATTCGGATACGTCGAGCGAAGATTTGGGGGCATTCAAGGATTTTGTGGAAGGACTGGATCTCGACAGCCTGCTCGGCAACTAGGCGCATCAGCGCAATCGTCCGGTGAGAAGTGCGATCAACGGCGAGGCTGCCCCGGCAGCTTCGCCGTTTTTGTCCCAATTGCCTTATCCACAGGGTATCGACAGTTTATGCAGATCATGGATGCAGCCGAAGCACCGCTCAAAGGAATCCCCGCTAATCTCGAAGCCGAGCGCGCTGTGCTCGGTTCATTGCTGATCGACCCAGATGCGATCATCAAGGTCGCCAACTTTCTGCGCACCGAGGATTTCTTCCGCGAGCGCCACGCCTGGCTCTACGAGGCAATGCTGGCCCTGCATGAACGTCGCGAACCATTGGACTATGTCACCGTTGTCGATGAATTGGAGCGCCGCAATCGTCTGGAAGAAGTGGGCGGCCCGGCCTACATCACGGATCTGATCAGCGGCACGCCTTCGGCGATGTACGTCGACTCTTACGCACATATCGTTGAGCGAACCGCATTGCGGCGGCGGCTGATTTCAGCAGCCGGACAGATCGCCGAGATCGCCTACGACGACAGCCAGGAGGTTGATGCGGTTGTCGACAAGGCGGAATCGCTGATCTTTGGTGTCAGTGAATCGCTCATCCACCGCGACCTCATGCCGATTCGCGCAATTATGGGCGATGTGGTCGATCATATCGACTTCCTGGCGCGCAATCAGGACACGCTGATGGGTGTCCCTACGGGCTTCACCTTTCTCGACCGACTGCTGGGCGGCCTGCAGAAAAGTGACCTGATTATCCTGGCTGCCCGCCCGGCGATGGGCAAGACGAGCCTGGCGCTCAACGTGGCGCAGAACGCCGCCAAACGCTACGGCGCACGCATTGGCATCTTCAGCCTGGAGATGAGCAACGAGCAACTCGTGCAGCGCCTTCTTTCCATGGAGACCGGCATCGACAGCCATCGCCTGCGTCTCGGCCAGGTGCACGACGACGAGTGGCCGATCTTGCTGGAAGCGGCCAATCTGCTGGCCAACACCGCCATCTTCATCGACGACACGCCGGCTGCCACTGTCAACGAGATTCGCACCAAGTGCCGTCGTCTCTACGCCGAGCATGGATTGGACCTGGTGCTCATCGACTACATGCAGTTGATGTCGGGCCAGTCGGGCGGCCGCGAGGCCAATCGCCAGCAGGAAATCTCCTTCATCAGCCGCTCGCTCAAGGGGCTGGCGCGTGAACTCAACGTGCCGGTCATTGCGCTGAGTCAGCTTTCGCGCGCGGTGGAAAGCCGCAGCGACAAGCGGCCCATGCTGTCAGACCTGCGCGAGAGCGGCTGCCTGGCTGGCGACACGCCCATCTACCTGCCGAACGAGGGACACTATGTGCCGATTCGTACACTGGCGGATGGAGAATGCCCGGCGATTGCCTGTCTCGATCAGGAATCATGGAAGCTGACAGTTGCACCAGTGGCGCGTGCCTTCTGCACGGGGGTAAAGGCCGTTTTCGAACTGCAAACGCAATCCGGCCGATCGGTGCGCGCAACCTCCAATCATCGCTTTTTGACTGCGTCCGGCTGGACGCGACTCGACGGACTCACCGTCGGCGACCATATTGCCGCGCCGCGTCTGCTTACGGGACCGGCCTCGGCGACCATGGGCGGCGACGTCTACTGGGATCGAATCGTAGCTGTCACGCCCGCTGGCGAGGAAGAAGTCTACGATCTGACTGTGCCGCAGCATCACAATTTTGTTGCCGGCAACCTGATCGTTCATAACAGCATCGAGCAGGATGCCGACGTAGTGCTCTTCATCTACCGCGAGGATTACTACATCGAGGATACCGATCGGCAGAACATTGCCGACGTGATCGTGGCCAAGCATCGCCATGGCTCGACGGGTACCGTCAGCCTCTTTTTCCGCAAAGAGCTGACGCAGTTTCGTGACCTGGAAGTGCAGCGTACGGAGTTGGACTACTAACGATGCCCACACGATCGGCCGGTTTTGTCGGCTTTCCTGACGTCAAGATGAAGCCTGTGAAGATTCCCGATTTCTTCTTCACGGACCTGTTGCCGCAGATCGACGACCTGGCAGAGCTGAAGCTTACTCTGCATTGCTTCTGGCTGCTCAACGAGCAGGATGGGCAACTCAAGTACCTGCGTGGCGCCGATCTGCGCAGCGATGAAACGCTCCTGCGCAGCCTGAGCCTGGGGAGCGATCTGTGCACACCTGTGCAGATGCTGGAAGATGCGTTGGACCGTGCGACCGCGCGTGGGACGCTGCTCCAACTGGAGATCGAGATCGGGGCGCCGGGCAACAGCAACGAAGCAGACGAAGATTGGTACTTTGTCAACACGGCCAAGGGACGGCAGGCGCTGGCACTGGTGCGCCAGGGCAAGCTGAGTGAGTTACGTGAGGTGCTGCCGGACGAGGCGCGGCTCAAGGTGCAGCGGCCGAACATCTTTGTGCTCTACGAGCAGAACATCGGGCTGCTCACACCGCTGATCGCCGACCAACTGCGCGACATGGAAAAGAGCTACCCACCGGACTGGATCGATGAGGCATTCATGATCGCGGTGGCCGGCAATAAGCGCGCGCTGCGCTACATTCAAGCGGTTCTGAAACGCTGGGAAACGGAAGGCAAAGATGAGCGAACCCATGAAGCAGGCCGGGGAGATAGCGAGGCAGAGCTTCGGCGCAAATACATCCCCGACGAATTCTCCGACATCATCCTCGGCTGACCGCTGGCTGAACACGCTCGACAGCGTGCGTCGTGCCCGTCAGTTGCCAGAGGCGCAGCCAGCCCGCAGCCAGCTCGCTGGCGATCTTTGTCCGAATTGTGGAGGCGCCGGCTTTATTGTGCCGGACCTGCCCATCGGTCACCCGGACTTCGGGCAGGCCGTACCGTGCCAATGCCGGCTGCGGGAGCGCCAGGAACGGAAGATGCGCACGTTGCAGGCAGCCGGTATGCCCGACTCGCTCCACCACCTGACTTTCGATTCCTTCATGACAGAACTCGCGCACCTGTCGGCTGACAAACAGTACTCGTTGCAAAGCGCGTTCGACACGTGTGTCGCCTATGCCCAGCACCCCGAGGGCTGGCTGCTAATTACCGGTACCTACGGCTGCGGCAAGACGCATCTGGCGGCCGCGATTGCCAACACACGGCAAGCGATGGGACAACCCGTCGTTTTCATGGTTGTGCCCGATCTGCTCGATCACCTGCGGGCTGCATTCGGCCCACAGAGTGAAGTGCCTTACGACGAGTTCTTCGATCAGTTGCGCAACACCCCGGTGCTGATTTTGGATGACCTGGGCGCACATTCCAGCACGCCGTGGGCACAGGAGAAGCTCTTCCAACTGCTCAACCATCGTTACAACGCGCACCTGCCGACTGTCATCACGACCAACCAGCGTGTCGATGATCTCGAAGCGCGCACGCGCAGCCGGTTGCAGGACAGTGGGTTGGTCAGCCAGGTAATCATTCTTGCACCCGATTTTCGTACCGGCAAAGGCAGCAGCGTCACGGATCTGAGCTCGCTCTACCTGCACCACGACCAAACCTTCGATACGTTCGACGCGCAGCGCGCCGATCTGTCGGCTGAACAGCGCGCCGGCCTGCGCGAGGCAGTCGCACTGTGTACCGCCTATGCCGACGATCCGCACGGCTGGCTGGTGCTGGCCGGCACCAACGGCTGCGGCAAGACGCACCTGGCCGCAGCAATCGCCAATGCCTTTGTCGCACAGACGCGCGCCGACGTCATGTTCGTCGTGGTGCCCGACCTGCTGGACCATCTGCGTAGTGCCTTCAGCCCGCAGTCGACCATGCCGCTCGACCGTCGCTTCGATGAAATCAAGCGGGCACCGTTGCTCGTGCTCGACGACCTGGGGACGGAGAGCGCGACGCCCTGGGCGCGCGAGAAGCTTTTTCAGTTGCTCAACTTTCGTTACACGGCGCTGATGCCCACAGTCATCACGACCACCTCCGAACCGAAGCAGATCGACCCGTGGCTGCGCACTCGCATGATGGATCTCAACCGTTGCCAGTACCTGGCGATCACGGCACCCGGCTACCGCGGCAGCCGTAGCCAGCAGGAACAGCGCGCCCGCAAGGCGCCACGGCGCTGATGAGTGGCTCCGTGACCACACCTTGCCTGGGATTCGGCGCATCGACTGTGGATGAAGCTGTGATTGGAACTGGCGCCACCCGTTTCGTCGTCTATCAGGCAAATATGCTATACTGCTGTTTTGAAGATGCGTCAGCTTGTAGAGGGTCTCCACCGCTGCCTATGCGCTACCGTTGAAAGATGGAGATAGGGGTGAAATGAGGAAGATTCAGACAATGCAAACTTGGCCGATCCTGGCACTGATAGGCATCTTGTCGCTGGCGCTTGCTGGTTGTGGCGCAATGGGCGCTCAGGCTACCCCGCTGCCGACGCGTACACCTCTGCCTACATTTACCGCGACACCCGAGCCGGCCGTGCAGCAACCGGTTGCAGAGCAGGCACCGGCGCAGGATGCGCAGCAGCCGGCCCAGGGACAGGCTGACCAAGCGGCTGCACCTGCCCAGACCCCAACGCCCGAACCCACACCGACACCACAGGCCGCACAACTCGTGCTTACGGATGTCGTGAACATTCGCAGCGGGCCGGGTACGACCTACAGCTTGCTGGGCAGCGAGCAGGCCGGCAAAGTCTACCGTGTCACCGGCAAGAGCCCTGACGGCGCCTGGTGGCAGATCGACTACAATGGCAGTTCAGCGTGGGTCTTTGGCCAACTGGTCGCAGTGACCGGCGGGGAAGCCGTCGCCATTGCGCAGAATATCCCGCCGGCACCGACAGCTCCGCCACCGCCGCCACCCACCAATACGCCGGTGCCGCAGCCGACGCAGCCGCCGGCCCCAACCGCGCCGCCGAAACCACAATACAAATTCAACATCGTTGTCGTCAGTCGCTGCGAACGCCAGCCGGCTGGCAACTGGTTCGAAGGCACGACCTACATCAACGGTCAGCCCCAGAATGGCTACAAGGTGGCCTTCAGCTATGCCCCTGATGGCTCGATCGTTGCCACCATGCAGTCGGGGCCACATGAAGGCTATCCTGGCTGGAAGACAGGCTATTACAGCCATATTATCAATGCAACGAATCCGCAGGCCGGCAACTGGTTTGTCTGGGTGGTAGACGACACGGGGCAGCGTATCTCTGAGATCGGTAATTTCCAGACTACCGGACCCGGCGAAGGCTGCAACCAGGCCGTCGTCGACTTTGACAGCCGGTGAGTATGGGTTAACTCACCGCTGTTAGCAGGGTATTAGGAGGCTTCATCATGCTTGACCTCAAGACTGTTGCTGAGCGGCTGGCCAAGCCGGAGTTGGAAGTGATGCAACAGTCACTTCGTGCCTACTTGTTGCGCGAGATTGGGCTGATCGAAGCTGAACTCCAGCGCTACCGTGAGCGTTACAGCGTGTTTGAGCCTGAGGAACTGCATTACCTGATCGAGGCGGGTGCCGTTCCTCCTCATCCCGCCTGGGAAGACTATCTTGAATGGCAGAATGGGGTCGATGCCGTCGCTGACTTGCACGAACTCCTATTGTCAGATGCCGGCCAGACATGAGCACATCTGCCCGTCTGATCAGGCAGATCGCTGAAAGCGAGTTTGGCCAGATTGTAGTTGGTATCGACATCGTGGCATGGTCCCAAAACCAAGTGAGATTGGTGCGCATCAAACTGGTTGATGGGTCCTACCTCGACATACGGGTGACGGGTCGCGGAGACTACTCCTATCACTGGGAACACCGCATGACAGACGGCGGAATCCATCGTTGGGACAATGCGCCACATCACTATCAAGTATCGATTCATCCACACCACCTGCATGATGGAGCAGAGGCCACGATCGTCGAAAGTGAGTTGCCGACAACTTCGGTCGAGGACGACGTACGCCATGTGTTGACCGCCATCAACCGTATCATGGTTTCCAATGCGCGTAGCACTTAGGCAAACGGTCTACCTCTGGCTCAGCCTGCTTCTCTTGAGCGGGCTGAGCTTTTTGATCCTGCAATTGGCGCCGGTGCGCGCATGGCTCTGGCAGCATACCGGCGAGGAGGCGTTTCTGGCCCAGGTCAAGGGGCTGAGCGACCTGCTTGGCGACCGGCTGCGTCCGCTGGTTGAGCTAGCCCCCGATGCGGTCGGCAACTTTGCCGATGTCAACCCGTTTGGCGTCAACACCTTTCTGGAGCAGGAAGCCGACCCGGCTAAGCGTGTGCTGGCCGTGCAGATGGCCGCTGATGCCGGTTACCACTGGCTCCGCCAGGAATTCCCGTGGGAGGACATCGAGATCCACGGCAAGGGTGACTTCGAGGATCGCCGCCACGAGCCGTATCGTTCGGCGTGGGAAAAGTACGACCAGATCGTGGACGCGGCCGAAGCCAACGGGATGGAATTGATCGTGCGGCTGAGCAACCCGCCCGGCTGGACGCGCGCCCAGGGCGAAGGCGAGAACAACGTCGATACCTTTGCCCCGCCCGACGACGTGCGGGACTATGCCGACTTTGTGCGTTCGGTAGTGAGTCGCTACAAGGGGCGCGTCCACTACTACCAGATCTGGAACGAGCCGAACATCTACCCGGAGTGGGGCAGCGCGACCATCGATCCTGAGGCGTACGTGGATTTGCTCAAGGCCGGCGCCGAGGCGGCGCGCTCAGCCGATCCGGACGTTGTCATCATTGCCGGCGCGCTGGCCTCGACCATCAACCTGCAACCGGCCGATCCGCCGCCCGGCAACAGTCTCAACGACATGCTCTTCCTGCAGCGCATGTACGACGCTGGCGTCGCGCCCTACTTCGACATCATGGCCATGCAAGGCTATGGGTTGTACAGCGGCCCTACTGACGATCGCATGCACCCGCGTGTCATCAATTTTAGCCGGCACAAGTTCATCCGCGATCTCATGGTGAAGAATGGCGACGCACAGAAGCCTATCTGGATTGCCGAGATGAACTGGAATGCCGCGCCCGACGGGGTAGAGCCGCGTTACGGTCGCGTCTCGCCGGAGCAACAGGCGCGTTACCTGCCGCTGGCTTACCAGCGTGTCATGGACGAGTGGCCGTGGCTCGGCGTGGCCAATACGTGGTATCTCAAGCGGGCTACCGATCTGTGGGAGCAGAACCGCCAGCCGGAAGCCTACTTCCGCCTGCTGGCACCCGACTTTACTCCGCAGCCCGTCTATGAAAGTATGCTCAATTTCACGGCAGGGCTGGAGAAGTAGATGGCGCAGAAGGGTGAGAATTCGCAGGAGAGATGGGAGTTTGTGGCTTCGTCGGCGCATGCATTTGCCACCCTCCACTCTCCTGCGTTTTTCGTCGTTTTAGCTCTTCTGCTTGCAACCTTCCTTCGCTTCTATCATCTCGATGCTTCCTCGCTTTGGAACGACGAGGGCAATTCGCGGGCCATGGTGGCGCGTTCGTATGCAGACATCGCCGCAGCTGCGGCAGCCGACATCCATCCGCCGGGGTATTACTGGCTGCTCAAAACGTGGTCGCTGATCTTCGGCGCCAGCGCATGGGCTGTGCGGTCGCTTTCGGCTACCTTGGGTGTATTGTTGGTGGCGTTGGTGCTGGCGATGGGTGGGAAGGCTGCGCGGGGCCAACGAGGATGGAGCTATTTGCCCGTGCTGGCTGCCGGGCTGGCTGCCCTCAACCCCTTCCAGATTTACTTCAGCCAGGAGGCGCGTATGTACATGCTCCTGGCCGTAGAGTCGGCCATCCTTTTCTGGGCGCTGCTGACCATGATGGCAGACGAGGTGCCTCCCTATGTTGGCCTCCCAAGCAACCGTTTGCGCGCACTAGCGCCGTTTCTTGCATATGCCGTCGCTGGGGCTGCCGGATTGTGGACACATTACAGTTTTCCCATTGTGCTGGTTGCAGCGGGGGGGGCCTACCTGATCTGGTGGCTGGCTGGACGGGTTACAGCATCGCCGACACAGCCTGCGCCACGCCGGCCCGGCCGCTTGCTGGCGCGTTTCATAGGGGTCAATCTAACCGTAATCGCCCTATTTCTGCCGTGGCTGCCCACCGCAGTGACGCGCGTGCAGAGCTGGCCCAAGGGTGGTGAAGTGGTTGGACTGATCGAGGGGATTGTGCTGACCCTGCGCACGCTGCTCTTTGGACCGATCACTGTCGTGCTGGAGCCGCTATGGCCGTGGCTGGCTGTGGCTGGCGCTCTGCCGTTGCTTGGTCTCCTATCCCTGCGTCACCGATCTGCCATGTCGCTGGCGATCGGCCTCTGGTTGCTGCTGCCGATTGGTATGATGGCTGTGCTGGGTCTCTTCACTGACGCTTTCCTGAAGTTTCTGCTGCTCGCGTCGCCCTCGTGGTGCCTCCTTGCAGCCGCTGCGCCATGGAGCTTGGGGGCGACAGAGAGTGCACGACGCCTCACGGTTGTGTTCGCAGCATTGTTGGCGATTGGGGCGGCGGCAGCGGCATGGCTCGTGCTCCCGCTGTACTACCAGGATGACACGGCGCGTGACAACTACCGCGGCGTGGCGCACTACCTGGCAGCCATGGGCGACCCGACCCGCGATCTGGTTGTACTCGACGCGCCAGGCCAACTAGAGGTGTGGCGTTACTACGACCCAGGTGTGCCGGTACTGGCCCTGCCGGCGCAGCGCCCACCAGACCGTGCAGCAACCGAGGCCACTCTGGCAGCCAGCACGGCCGGCAAACGTATGATCTATGCGCTCTTTTGGGCGACGGACGAAGCTGACCCCGACAGCATAGTCGAACGATGGCTCGACCAGCACGCATTCAAGGCGTTCGACACCTGGCAGGGTAATCTGCGTTTTGTGGCCTATGCTGGAGGAAGTGATTTGGCCGTGCAGCCGCTAGCGCCCGTTGCCTGGCAGAACGGTATGATCCTGGATTCGGTCAGCTTGCCGGCTCAGGTATCCCCCCTACGCGGCGGTGATGTCGCGCTGGTGCAGCTGAACTGGGCTGCGCCGCAACCAATCGACCGGCGTTACAAGGTCAGTGTGCAGATACTCGATGCACGCGGCCAGCTCATCGCCCAGCATGACGCTGAGCCTGCCGGCGGTTC
>CAIRNL010000382.1 GCA_903879975.1 uncultured Chloroflexota bacterium
CCGAGCGAGCGTGACCAAAATTTTCAGATCGATGCCGGCGGAGATCGCTACGTACTGAAGATCGCCAACGAGCGCGAAGAACCGGACCTGCTCGACGCGCAGAATCACGTTTTGCAACACATTGCACGGACTGGTAGCGCCGCACTCGGCGCCGTCGTGCTCCGCACCGTTGCCGGCGAAACTATCGCCCGCACCTCGAACGGCGATGGCGTGTCGCATTACGTGCGCCTGCTGAGCTACGTGCCAGGCATACCGTTGGCACTCGTTCGCCCTCATGCGCCTGAGTTGATGACGGACCTGGGGCGCTTTCTGGGTGAGCTGGATGCTGCGCTTTCTACGTTCCGGCACCCGGCCTTGCAGCGCACGTTTCACTGGGATCTTGCCCACGCCGGCTCCGTGGTTGCCGAGCAAATTGACGAAATTGAGAGCCTGGAACGGCGCTCCCTGGTGGCGCATTTTCTGGCACGCTTTGCAGCCGAGACAGCACCACACCTGGCTGCGCTGCCTCACCAGGCCATCCACGGCGACGCCAACGACTATAACGTGCTCGTCGCTGGCGACGGCGACCTCTTCTCCCGCTATCGCCACGTGTCTGGCATCCTCGACTACGGCGACATGGTCCACGGCCTGCGCGTGGCGGACCTCGCCATCGCCGCAGCATATGCACTCCTAGACAAGGAAGATCCGTTGGCGGCGGTAGCGCAGGTAACAGCCGGTTACTATGTTGCGAATCCACTCACCGAAGCCGAACTGGCGGCGTTGTGGGATTTGACGTGCATGCGCCTGTGCATGAGCGTTTGCCATGCTGCACATCAGCGCCGTCTCAGGCCAGAGAACGAATATCTGTCGATCAGTGAGCAGCCGGCATGGAAGGCACTCGCGCAACTGAAACGCATTCACCCGCGTCTGGCACACTACACAGTGCGCGTTGCATGTGGCCTGCCGGCCAACCCGGCTAGCGCCGCAGTCACCGCCTGGTTGGCAACGGCAGTGCCCTCTCCTGTCGTGCCAGCTGACCTGCACACGGGTGCAGTACACGTCCTTGATCTCTCGATCGGGAGCCCGACGTTGACGGCCGCGCAGCTGCTCTCCGACCGCACCGATACGTTGAGCGCCACCATCTTCAACGAAATAGCAGCAGCCGGCGCGCCGATCGGCATCGGCCGCTATGACGAAGCACGACCCTTCTACACCGGGCCAGCCTTTGCAATCAGCGCCAACCCGACCGACGAACGGCGCACGTTCCATCTGGGCATCGACCTGTTTGCGCCCGCTGGCACACCGGTGGCGGCCCCTCTCGACAGCATCGTGCATGCCGTCGCCGACAACCGTGCACGTCACGACTATGGACCGGTCGTGATTCTGCGCCACGAGGCCGGCGACGGCACGCCCTTCTACACGCTTTACGGACACCTTGGCCGCGACTGCCTGGGGCTGGCGCCGGGACAGGCGTTGGCTGCGGGGGAGACCTTCGCCACACTCGGTGCCGCACCAGACAACGGCGATTGGCCCCCCCATCTCCACCTCCAGCTCATCACAGACCTGCTCGAACTGGATGCCAACTTTCCCGGTGTGGCCGCTCCCAGCCGGCACACCTTGTGGACGAGTCTGTCGCCCGACCCCAACGTGCTGCTCGGCATTCCTGCCGAGTGCTTCCCAGCCGTCCCTCCGGCTTCGGCAGCGACATTGGTGGAACGCAGAGCGCGCTTGGGACGCAACCTCAGCAGTTCCTACCGCAGGCCGATCAAGATAGTGCGGGGGCTGAGGCAGCATCTCTCCGACGATACAGGACGCCCCTATCTGGACGGCGTCAACAACGTCGCACATGTCGGCCACTGCCACCCGTATGTCATCGCCGCCGGCCAGCGCCAGATGGAGGTGCTCAATACCAATACGCGCTACCTGCACGACACGATTCTGGAATACGCCCGACGCCTGTCAACCACCCTTCCGCCGACGCTGAGCGTCTTCTATTTCGTCAATTCTGGCAGCGAGGCCAACGATCTGGCACTGCGGCTGGCACGCACCGCAACCGACCGCCAGGACGTCATCACGCTGGATGTGGCCTACCACGGGCACACCCAATCGCTCATTGAAGTGAGTCCGTACAAACACGACGGTCCTGGTGGCAAAGGGCGCCCCCCGTTTGTACAAAAGGTGATCATGCCCGATCCTTACCGCGGTCCCTACCTTGGCTACGGCGCCGCAAGCGGCAAGGCGTTTGCCGGCCACGTCGAGAAAGCTGTACAGCAGATCGGCGCATCCGGGCGCGGGGTCGCTGCCTTTATTTGTGAATCGCTCATGGGCTGTGGCGGACAGATTGTCTTCCCCGACACCTACATGGCCGAAGCCTTCCACTATGTGCGCGCCGCCGGCGGCATCTGTATTGCCGACGAAGTACAGACGGGCTTTGGTCGCGTCGGCACGCACTTCTGGGGTTTCCAGACACAAGGCGTTGTGCCGGACATCGTGACGATGGGCAAGCCGGCCGGCAACGGCCATCCGCTGGCGGTCGTCGCCACTACCGCAGAAATCGCCGATCGATTCGCCAATGGCATGGAATATTTCAACACGTTTGGCGGAAATCCGGTCTCGTGTGCGATTGGCCTAGCGGTGCTCGACGTGATCGAACAGGAAGGCTTACAAGAGAACGCCTGCGTCACTGGCGATTACCTGATGGCGGGGCTGCGCAGATTGCAGGACAGCTATCAACTCATCGGCGACGTACGCGGGTTGGGGCTTTATATCGGCGCCGAACTGGTGCTGGACCCCCAGACCATGGAGCCAGCCGGCGAACACGCGTCGTACATTGCCAACCGCATGCGCGACTATGGCGTGCTGATCAGCACGGATGGGCCATTTCATAATGTACTGAAAATCAAGCCACCAATCATCTTCAGCCGGGCCGATGCCGACCATCTGCTCTGGGCACTGGGCGAAGTGCTCTGCGATTCGGCACTGGCCGGTCTGGCTGGCGCCTGATGGGCAGATGAGCCGCTGCCAATCAGCCGCCAGTCGCTATCGAAAGGATATGACCGGATGGGCACTGCCACACAATCTACCTCACAAAAATCAACGAATTGGCTGGTACCTATGCTCGCCGCTGCCGCATTGCTCGGCTTGGCCGCAGCGCTGTGGCTCATCCCGCCCGAGCAGACGCTGGGCAATGTGATCAAAGTGATCTTCTTGCATGGCGCCCTCGTACGCGTAGGGCTGCTGACTTTCGCCGCCGCTGGCATTCTGAGCCTGGCGTACCTCGTGACACGCAAGCCGCTGCTTGCTGTGTGGACAATGGCTGCACAGGAAAGTGCAGTCATTCTCTGGATCGTCTATGCGCTGACGAGCATGGTTTCAACCTGGCTGAGTTGGGGCGAATGGATCGCATGGGAGGAACCGCGCGTGCGCGCCAGCTTCCACGTGCTGTGGTTCAGCGTCGCCTGCCTGCTGCTTGCCCTGTGGATGGGCAACCGCATCTTTGCTGCGTTCGCCAACTTGCTCGCCGCGATGGTTGCCTGGACGCTCATCAGCGGGGCGTCGATCATCCGCCACCCTTTCGACCCCATCGGCACATCAGGCTCCTCGACCTACCAGATGCTCTACTGGGTGATGGTGACGGCGCTGCTAGTGCTGGCAGGGGTGCTCGTCCGTTGGTTATATACCAAACAGCGCCCTCCACAGCCGACGGTATAGCCCCCGAAGGGAAGGTTCGATAGAAACCAGGATTTTGCAAGTTCGTCTTCTCGGCAGCGGCAGTGCCCGAAAATTCACTTTTTCTATCAAAATACTTCCAGCGGGTTTTGACGTGCGACAAAGCAGCGGTATGATCGTGTGAATGGATTCTGAAACCTTACCACCACGAATTCATAACGCCTTTTTGTTTCAGGCTTTCAATGCTGTTTCGTGGCAAATTTGCCTAGGTAGCCCGCTGATCTTGTTTGCTCGCGAGTTAGGCGCGCCGGCCGTAGTGCTGGGGCTGTTGGTTGGCCTGGCGCCTCTTACCTCCAGCCTGCAGTTGCTGGTGGCTCCGCACACCGAACGTATCGGCTATCGTCGGCTGATGCTCAGTGGCTGGTCGGCCCGTGTCGTCATGTTGATCTTTTTGGCGCTGTTGCCGCTGGCAGCCCTCTATATGCCGGCGCCGACAACCATCAGCGCGCTGATTGCGATCATGCTCATCTTTACAACCATGCGCGGAATCGCAACATGCGCGTGGATGCCCTGGGTGACTTCCATCGTGCCACGCGCGATGCGCGGTTCCTACCTCAGCCGTGACCGCACCTACATAGGGATTGCAAGCGTGGCAGCGCTGACGGCCTCAGGCATCATACTCTTCGACCACAGCGGGTTGCACGCCTTTGCTATCGTCTTTGCGCTGAGCTTTGTCAGCGGCGCCATGAGCCTGTACTTCCTGAAGCGCATTCCTGAACCTGCGCACCGGGCACAGCCACACGAACTAATCCTGCGTGCTCGCTGGCGCGACCTGCTGCGCGATGGTGCGTTTGTTCGTCTGCTGATCTTCAGCGCCACCGTGCAACTGTTTGTGCTGTCCACTGCGGCGTTTGTCACTGTCTTTGTGCGCGAAGAAGTCGGGCTGACTGACGGCTCCATTCTGTGGATCACAGCCATCGCCGCGTTAGCCGGCACTGTGGCGCTGCGTCTCATTCGCAGCCGTATCGACCGGCTCGGCAGCCGGCCTTTTCTCGGGCTGGTCTTTTTGTGGTGGGCAGGCTACTACTTGGCTTGGTTCATGCTGGCGACGAATCTGGCCGGTGACCGCCAGCTGCTGGCACCTATGCTGATGATTGCAGCAGGGTTCTTCGCATCGATCTACGAGCTGTCGTTGACGCGGCTACTGATGAACACCGCCGGCGATCGGCCGGCTATGACACAGTATTTTGCGCTGCAGTCGGTGATCGTCAGCGTGCTCGCCGGCCTCTCGCCGATCCTCTGGGGATGGCTGCTCGACACTGTCCAGACGACCGCACTCACCGTTGGGCATCTCACACTGAATGGCTATGCCCTCTTCTTCGGGTTTCAGTGGTTGATGCTCAGCGTGGTTTTACTGGCGCTCATGCTGGTCAAAGAGGGCAATGCCACGCGTACCTCGACGCTCCTTTACCACGTTCTGGTGACAGGACCCAGCCATCGCCTGGCGGCGATTACGCACCGCGGACACTTTCACCAATAGACGACTGGCCTCTCTACACGGGGAAACTGGACGTGCCATTCGAAATCATGTGACTGTGCAATGCGGATGCGTGCAGTACATCCTTGGTTTGCCGATCGGCGGTAATATCCTCAACAGCCACCAGAACACTGGCCAGGGAATGCTCGTAGCCAGGCGCCGCCGACCAGTGAAGGCGAACGTGAATACGTTCGCCGGACAACTTACAGTTGACGCCCTCCCACACAAATGAAGTGCGGCCTTCCGCAATCCAGACCAACTCTTCTGTAAAAAGGGGATAGCCCTCAGCAGGCACCAGGCGGTCAAGACCAGCGACAAGTTCCTCGCGGCTCTCGGCCCCATAGAGAGTCAGGCTCGTCTTGTTGAAGTCAATCAGTCTGACCTGGGCGATGCAGCTAGCAACCACTTCAGCATGTTGCTCAAAATAGGTGCGAAAGTCGCTGATGCCTTGTGCACGGAACCCGTCGATGGCAGTCTTGACTTCCGAGAAATCCTGTTCCCACAGAGAAATGGGGGAATACTCAAAAAGGCCGCGGAAGCGCGCTTCACTGTCGGCCAACGCCTGCTCGGCCTTCTTGCGCTGCGAAATGTCCTCAGTCACTACAATCAAGGTGCGCGGCTGGCCACTATAGTCGCGTGCCAGCGACACCGTAAGATTCACCCAGACAAGATGACCGTCGCGGTGGAAGTAGCGAACTTCTTGGCTAAAGGTAGCCAGGCGGCCTGCCAGCATGTCTTCAATCAGCGCTCGCTCGTTCGCCCTGTCTGTTGGGTGAATCAGGTCCTGGACCGAATGGGCAAGCAATTCATCCTGGCTGTAGCCGACGATCGAGCTGAGTTTCTGGTTGACACGGAGAAAACGCCCATCCAGCCCAACCTGGGCAATGCCGACGGCTGCCTGTTCAAAGGTGTAGCGCACCCGTTCATCGTTTTCACGTAAGGAGGCCTCGACTGCGCGTCGCTCGGAGATATCACGGGCTATCGTCGATGCGCCGACGATCCGTCCATGATCGTCTCGGATCGGATACATGTTCAGCAAAATATCGATCTCGCAGCCGTCTTTGCGTCGGCGCCGCGTCTCGAGCTGCTCAATCGTATAGCCGTCGCGTATCCGCTGCAAGAGCCGATCCATTTCACCACGTCTGGCCATTGGCTCCAGGAGTGTAACCGACTTGCTGATGATCTCGCGGGCGGCGTAGCCATAGATGCGCTCAGCAGCCGTATTCCACGTCTGAACGACGCCGTCGAGTGACTCACTGAGGATGGCGTCCTCTGTCGATTCCACGATCGCGGCAAGATGGCGGCGGGCAGTATCAGTCTGGCGCCGCTCAATGAACTGACCAATCCGCTTGGCTATCTCGTTGATCAGGCTGCGCTCCTCGGCAAGGAACGGCCCCTCGTCTGCAAGCGGGTGTTCCGCAAGATAGGCAACGGTCACCATGCCGATCTCTCGGCCTTGCACGACGATGGTGCTGCTCTGCTGCCAGGCTGTCTCAGCGAAATTGGGGGTTGCATAGGTCTGTCCATTGACCAACAGTCGAGCGCAGCAATCGTCGGGGTACAGCCAGCCAAGCGGGAGCAGAGCGACAACTTCGTAGAAATAGTCCCCGGGTGTGCTACGGTTCTGGTCAGCAAGGTAAGATTCGCGATAGAGAGTGGAAAGCTCCTTGATACGCTCGCTCAGACGTTCAACAGTCACAGGCACGTCAATGCGTTTAAGGAGCTGAGCCTGCAACTCAGCCACGCGGGCGCGCAGCAATTCTGCATCGGTCACGATGGAGTCGATTGATACACTCATCGCTTGTTGCCAGTACCTATCATTCGGCTACTCCACAAGGGCGGCACAGCCAATCATTACATTTCTATGTAGACAATTATAGCGGATCTTTTGTACTTTTGTGGCATGCGCTCCCCAGATTGGCTTGAGCAGCCCTAGCAGGAGCAGGATGAAGATACGTCGAACCATCGCAGGATCGCCGTTGCATTGCGAAAGTCAGCAGGTCGGCGGCTCAATCTTGGTGGGACAAGTCAACAAAAAAGACCCAGCAATCTGCTGGGTCCTCTGAAGTGGCACAATGTGTTCGTGCCCGGCCAGGTCAGGCGCACATGCCTCGCATCACAGGGGCGCAGGTCGACCTGCCCCTCACCAACTAACTGCCGCCCTAGATCTTCTGGACGTTGGCAGCGGACGGCCCCTTGGCACCCTGCTCGACCGAGAATTCGACCTTGTCTCCTTCGACGAGCGTGCGGAATCCTGCGCTCGTGATCGCCGTGTGGTGGACGAAGACGTCCTTCTTGCCAGACTCAGGCGTAATGAAACCATAGCCCTTCTGGTCGTTGAACCATTTGACAGTGCCTTTTTCACGAGTAGACATTGTGAAAACTTCCTTTCCGGATACTGACGGTAAAACATACAACAGGGCAAAATCAGGGCCGTTCCCGCTGACAAAAAAATACTGGCTGCCGACAGGTCGTCGGACAGCCAGTATTGACTCGCATGAAGGACGTACACAGATTTGCAGTCCGTATCATAACGACGTTGTGATGCGCCGTCAAGTTTCAGAAAATCGTGTACATTTGCGCCTTGGCATTATACCGGCGCAAGCCCGCAAGCGGGCAACACGCTAGATCTTCTGGACGTTGGCAGCAGACGGCCCCTTGGGACCTTGCTCGACCGAGAATTCGACCTTGTCACCTTCGGCGAGCGTGCGGAATCCCGCACTCATGATCGCCGACTGATGGACGAAAACATCCTTCTTGCCGGACTCGGGCGTGATGAAGCCGTAGCCCTTCTGATCGTTGAACCACTTAACGGTGCCTTTTTCACGAGTAGCCATGTTGGAAACTTCCTTTCCTGAACTAAAAAACGGTTACACACTGCAATACAAAATCTGATTGTTCCCAACGGCCAAACAATAAGCCGCCCAACCTTGTAGGTCTGAGCGGCTGTCGTTTACTCGCTAAAGGACTTACAACATTTTGTAAATAGAGAGTATCCCATCTCGCACGGCTTGTCAAATCACGCATAACACAGAATCTAATCTGCAAAGATCGAGTCGTGGGCGCACGGAGTGACATTTGTCACAGCCCTCGCCGTCAGGCCGACCTATGCTGAGTCTGTGCGAGTTTTTCCGCCAGGATCGACAGGAGCATTCGCCATGAGCATCCTACCCCTTCCGCAAATTTCGGCTGAGCGCTGCACCGGCTGCGAGCGTTGCGTGGACATCTGCCCGCAGCATGCACTGGTTCAGATCGGTGGAAAAGCGGTGCTGCTCCATCCGGAATACTGTACGTACTGCATGCTCTGCGAAGACATCTGCCCACCGCAGGCGATTGCACTGCCGTTCTTGATCGTCTTTGCCGCGTACCGAAATCAGTAATCCAAGGCTACCTGGCCTTGCCCAGTTCATCTCGACGCACGTCTGGTGCAAACAGTCAAAGGAGAGCAACAATGAGGCGGTTCTTGACAGTGCTGTTGGTCCTGGTAGTGGTGGCGTCCATCGCCATGGCCTGTGGCGGAGGCGATGAGGAGACGCCCACCCCTGAGTCAGTTTCTATGGAAGGCGGCCTGCCAGCGTCGGCGATGGAAATCGCCTCGGCGCGTGGGTTGACCCCGGACGACATCAATGCGGCGCTCAAGACATTCGTGCCCAGCGGCAAGATGGATGAGTACATGCTCTTCCTCTCTGGTGGCCATTCGGGCAATGTCATCGCTGTAGGCGTGCCCTCTATGCGCATCATGAAGAATATTGCCGTCTTCACGCCTGAGTCATGGCAGGGCTATGGTTTCGGCTCGAAGGAGTCAGAGGAGATTCTCGATGCTGGCAACGTGAACGGCGTCAAAATTCGCATGGGCGACACACACCATCCAGCGCTCAGTGAAACGGGCGGCGACTACGACGGGCAGTATCTCTTCATCAACGACAAGGCGAGTGCACGTCTCGCCGTCATCGACCTGCGCGACTTCGAGACCAAGCAGATCGTCAAAGACCCACTGCTCATCAGCCAGCACGGTTCGACCTTCGTCACGCCGGACACTGACTACGTGATCCAGGCCAGCCAGTACGGCACGCCGCTCGGCTGGGATTACGCGCCCATCGAGGAATACGCCGATAAATATCGCGGCACGATCACGATGTGGAAATTCGACCGCACAAAGGGACGCATTGTCCCCGAGGAGTCGTTCGCCATCGAAGTGCCGCCCTACTGGCAGGACCTGTGCGACGCAGGCAAGCTAGCCTCGGATGGCTGGGGCTTCTGCAATTCCTTCAATTCTGAGCTTGCTACGGGGGGTGTCGAGAAGGGCAACCCACCCTTTGAGGCCGGCGTGAGCCAGCGCGATACCGACTATCTGCACATTTTCAACTGGAAAAAGGCAGAGGAGGTGATTAAGGCCGGCAAGTTCGAGACTATCGAAGGCATGAAGGTCATCCGCATTCCCACTGCAGTGGCGGAAGGTGTTCTTTACCTGGCGCCGGAACCCAAGAGCCCACACGGCGTCGACGTAACGCCAGATGGCAAGTACATGGTCGTGGCTGGCAAGCTCGACCCGCACGTCACCATCTATTCTATGGAGAAGATCCGGAAGGCGATCGATGCTGGTAACTGGACCACCGACGACTACGGCATTCCAGTTCTCAACTTCGACGACGTCATGATGGCACAGGTGGAGCTTGGTCTTGGCCCGCTTCACACACAGTTCGATGACAAGGGCAATGCCTATACCAGCCTCTTCCTCGACAGTGCAGTGGCACGCTGGAAACTGGGCGGCGACGACCCGGCTGCCTATCAGCTTCTGGACAAGCTGTCGGTCCAGTACAACATTGGCCATATCTCCGCCGCAGAAGGCGACACTGTCCACCCAGATGGCAAATACTTGGTAGCACTCAACAAGTGGGCAGTCGATCGCTTCCCCTCAGTCGGGCCACTGCTGCCACAAAATGAGCAATTGCTGGATATCAGCGGCAATTCTATGCAGGTGATCTATGACATGCCCATGGGTGTCGGAGAGCCACACTACGCGCAGATGATCAAGATGGACAAGCTCAAGCCGTGGGATGTCTATCCTGCAGTCGGCTGGGACCCGGTAGCGCAGGCACCGTCCAAGTTTGCAACTGCAGCCGGCGCAGAGCGGATCGTGCGCAATGGCAACGAGGTTGAGATATTCATGACCGCCGTGCGCTCGCACCTAACGCCGGAGCACGTCGAGATCAAGAAGGGCGACCACGTCGTCTGGCACATCACGAATATCGAGACGGCCAAGGATGCAACGCACGGCTTCCAGCTCGGCGGCCACAACATCAGTCTCAGTATTGAGCCAGGTGAGACGACTACCTTCGAGTTCGACGCCCTCAACGATGGCACCTATGCCTACTACTGCACAGAATTCTGCTCGGCGCTCCATCTCGAGATGATGGGGTACATGCTGATCGAGCCGTAGGCGAAGCACCGTACCCAATTGGCAAAGTGAGAAAGCGGAGATTGGAGAGTAAACAATAGAATCAAGCACCGAAGGCTGGATTCACGGACCCGCAACGGTCAATCTCCAATCTCTGCTATCCAGGAGAACACATCATGGCATCCGATATGGAAAAACTCATTGGCCCTCGAGTACCGGCTGATGAACTCAAGGCGCACCGGGCACGCTATCTGACACTAACGTTAATCTTTGCCGCAGCAGCCATCCTGCTCGTCATCTCCATGTTTCTGCCTTACTGGAGTCTGACGCTGCACGCACCACAATATCCGCAGGGGCTAACGGTTACTGCGTACGTCAATCACCTGGAAGGCGACGTCAGCGAAATCGACGGGCTGAACCACTATATCGGCATGCGCAAGTTGGACGAAGCAGCACAGTTCGAGAAGCAGGTATCGCTCTACGGCATTATCGGTGTAGCGCTCCTGATGCTGGCTGCCGTCTTTGTCCACAACGGGTGGGCAGCGCTGCTTGTGCTGCCGGCGCTGGGGCTACCTGTCTTTTTCATCCTGGATCTACAATTCTGGCTTGCTAACTTCGGCCAAAATCTCGACCCAACGGCACCGCTATCCAGCAGCGTCAAACCGTTTGTGCCCCCGGCGCTGGGCACGGGCAAGATCGCTCAGTTCTTGACCGAAGCCGTGCCGGAAATCGGCCTATGGCTGGCAATCGTCGCCTCGGGATTGATTCTGGTCGGCCTCTACTTCCATCGCCGCGCCTACAAACCGTTGGCCGACGCACAGAAGCAGGCAGCCAGGGCTGTTTCCGCTGCAGCACAGCCGGCAAGTGATCGTTCATAGGCGGCACTGGACTGCCGCCGCCTGATGGTTGACGGGCGATGACGGATCTTGGATGACTGACGGGGACAGCAAGCGCGAGAACAACGGGAATTCCGATGCACAAGGAATATGTGGGCGCGACAGAGCAAGTGAAGCGGTGGCTAAAGGAAAGGTCGATAGCAACCAGGAGTCTGCCAGTTCGCCCTCTCGGCAGCGGCGGCGCCCGAAAATCCTGGTTTCTCTATCCCATCGCCGGAGGGGTGGCAGGGTGTGGTCTAGTGCTGGTCATCAGCTTGCTGGCCAGCTTACCAGCGACTGAGGTGAGACTAGTGGCCCAGGCAAGCCCACAGAGCCTGCAGACTTTGATCGACGCTGCGGGCACCGGCACGACAGTCACCGTACCCGCTGGAACCTATGCCGCGCCGATCACCATCGACAAGCCGCTTACCCTCGTCGGTGAGGGGATGCCGGTCATTCAGGGCGACCACAACGGCGACGTCGTGCTGATCACGGCGCCCAATGCCACGCTGCGCGGTTTCGTCGTGCGCGGCAGCGGTGACTCGCTCGATCGCGAGGATACAGGCATCAAGGTGGCAGCGCCCTTTGCCGTGATCGAGGGGAATCGGATCGAGGATGCCTTGTTCGGAATCTATTTCGAGCAGGCATCTGACGGTGTGATTCGCAATAATGTGATTCACGGCATGGATCTGCCCGTCTCTCGGCGCGGCGATGGGCTGAAAATATGGTATAGCCCACGGACGACAGTGGAAGGAAACCTCATGCGCGACACGCGTGATGCGATCCTCTGGTATTCACCGGATAGCAGCGTGCGTCACAACGATTTTGCCAACGGACGTTACGGCCTGCACATGATGCAGTCTGACCACCACACGATCGACGAGAATATCTTTCGCGGTAATTCAGTGGGCATCTATGTCATGTATGGCACGAGCTTCATCATGCGTCGCAACCTGATCGCCGATAACCGTGGACCCAGCGGCTACGGTATCGGCCTCAAGGAAGCCAGCGACGTGCTGCTGGAAGGCAACCGCATCGTCAACAACCGCGTCGGCGTCTATTCCGATGCATCGCCACTGCGTCCTGCCACAAACGTAACCTACGCCAACAACCTGCTCGCCTACAACGAAGTCGGTTTGGAGATGCTACCGAACACGCAGGCCAACCGCTTTCATGACAACATTCTGCTCGACAACGGGCAGCAGATCAATGTGGCGGGCGGCGGCGATCTCATGCGCAATGATTGGGCAGTCGACGGGCGGGGCAACTACTGGAGCGACTATGCCGGTTTTGACGCCAACGGGGACGCGATCGGCGACCTGCCCTACACGGCCAAGAGCCTCTTCGACACGCTGATCGGTACCTATCCCGACCTGCGTCTCTTCCAGCTGGGTCCGGCCAGCGACGCGCTCGACCTGGCGGCCAGGGCTTTCCCGCTCTTTGCTCCGCAGTCGCGCATGAGCGATCCGGCCCCGCTCATCCGCGCACCAGCGCTGCCGCCAGTGCGCGGCATGGCCGCACCGCCGCGTGCAGCCAACCTGGCAGTGGCGATCGCCATGATTGGCATTTCCCTCGCCATATTGGCGCTAGGTGTTAGCCCGCATTTGCACCAATCGATCAGCAGCCATACTACCGAATTCGGAACGAGCCATGATTGAGTTCACTCATCTCACAAAATGGTACGGCAAATTCGCCGCCGTCGACAACCTGACCCTCGCTGTCCAGCCGCAGGAAGCGGTTGCGCTGTGGGGTGTCAACGGTGCAGGCAAGACAACGGCCATCAAGTGCCTTCTGGGGCTGCTACGCTTCGACGGGCAGATCACGGTCGGCGGCTATGACGTACGCCACCAGGGACGAGCGGCCCGCCAGTTGATCGGCTACGTTCCCCAGGAACTTGCCTTCTACAAGGAAATGACGACGGTCGATATGGCGCATTTTTATGCGCGGCTCAAGGATGCACCGGCAGCGCGCATAAACCCAGTACTGGCGCAGGTTGGCCTGGACGATCACCGTACCAAGCGGGTGGGCGCTCTCTCGGGCGGTATGAAACAGCGGCTGGCTCTGGCTCTGGCGCTGCTCAGCGATCCGCCAGTACTGGTCATGGATGAGCCGACCTCCAACCTGGACACAGCCGCCCGCAGCCAACTCCTCCATCTGCTGCTCCAGGTCAAACATGCCGGCAAGACAATTATCTTCTCGTCGCACCGCATCGAGGAGGTGGAGACCCTGGCTGATAAGGTGGCCGTCATGGAGCATGGGCGCCTGCACTTCACCTGCCTGGCAGACGAACTGGCACGCCGCGTCGGGCTACGCACGCAGGTCAAGTTCTTTGTTCCGGGTCACCAACTCGACCAGGCGCTGGACATCCTGCAATGTGAAGGCTTGCAGGCACGACGCAACGGCGTCGGCGTCATCGTGGACGTGGCACACGGCGAGAGGGGGCGACCGATCCATGCATTGGGGCGCGCCAATATCGAAGTCATCGACTTCGAACTGGAGTAATTGCGAGAAATAAGGGGACAAAATGAAGGCTACGGTAATCCATACATTGGCACAAAAGGAACTCGGCGACGCACTGCGCAACCGCTGGTTTCTGCTCTACACGGTCGCATTTACCGGTCTGGCACTGGCACTGTCCTACATGTCGTTGGCCGGCGCCGGCATCGCTGGCCTTGCCGGCTTTGGCCGTACGGCTGCTAGCCTCATCAACCTGGTGCTGCTCATCATCCCGCTCATGGCGTTGACTGTCGGCGCACAGAGTCTGGCTCACGAGCAGGAACAGGGCACGCTCGCTTACCTGTTGGCGCAGCCGGTGACGCGACTCGAGGTCTTCCTCGGCAAATATACAGGTCTAGCCTTGAGCCTGCTGGCATCACTTGCGCTGGGTTTCGGGGTGGCAGGTGTCGTGCTAGCTATTTCCAATGGCGGCGGATCGCCTGCCGCCTACGTCGGCCTCATGGGGCAGACGTTCCTGCTGAGCCTGACCATGCTGAGCGTCGGTTTCCTGATTTCGGCGCTGACAAAGCGGGCGGGCGTGGCCGTCGGCATCGGCCTCTTCCTGTGGTTGGCCTTTGTCTTCCTTGGCGATTTGGGTCTTATGGGTACGGCAATGACGATGCGCCTGTCGGTGGAGCAGTTGCTCTGGCTGTCGCTGGCCAACCCGTTGCAAGTCTTCAAGATGGCATCGATTCTCGAGATCAACGCAACGCTCGATCTGCTGGGACCAGCAGGCATCTTCGCCAGGCAGGAATATGGCGAGCGTCTGCGGCCGGCATTTCTGACGCTGATGCTCGTCTGGATTGCTGTGCCGGCGATGGCGGCCTATTTGCGCTTTCACCTACGCAGCGATCTGTAGCTCAAATCAGGAAGGGAGACAGTACCATGAAGACTCTGCGATGGCTGCCGGTGCTAGCGATCCTGCTGCTGGCAATAGCCTGTGGCGGATCGACATCCCCCGAACCGGCCAAGATTCGCTTTGGCGAAACCCTGTGCACCGAGTGCGGCATGATTATCAGCCAACCCAAGTTCGCCGCGTCGTTCGCCTATGCGGAAAGCGAAGGGCGATTCAAGAGTCTGCCCTTCGACGATATCGGAGACATGATCAGCTACATGCGTAGCCACTCCGACCTGATTCCAGTCGGCACATGGGTGCATGACTACGAACGAGAGGAATGGATCGCTGCCGATGGAGCATTCTTCGTTGAAAGCAGCGCCATCAAGTCGCCCATGGGTCATGGCATCGCTGCGTTTGCCACAGAAGCAGCGGCCAATGCCTTGGCAGCAGAGGTTGACGGCACCGTACTGGACTGGGATCGCCTTCGTATTGAGCATGCAATGGCGGACCATCACCACTAGAAGGAGAACAAACGATTGTGGATGGATGAATGCAAATGGAGGAGCAGACGTGCCCCCGCAGAAGCATGGGGCGGACGTAGATTTCTAAACTGATTGAGGAATGGAGAAGCAAATATGCGTAAGCAAATCACTTGGATTTTGGGTGCTGTACTGGCAGTGACGATGCTGGCAGCCTGTGGCGGCGGCGACAAAAAAGATGCAGAAGCAGCGGCACAACCGGCTGCTGCTGCGCCGGCAGAAGTGGCAGCCGCCCCAGTTGGCGATGCAAGCAATGGCGGCAAACTTTATTCGACGGCATGTGTGGCCTGCCATGGCCCCGATGCCAAGGGCGTTACTGGGCTGGGTAAGGATCTGACGGCCAGCGAGTGGATCGGCCAGCAGAGTGACGCCCAACTCGTTGAATTCATCAAAAAGGGACGCGACACAAGCGATGCACTGAACACAACCGGTGTCGCCATGCCGCCCAAGGGTGGCAACCCAGCCATGAGCGAGCAAGAAATCGCCGATGTCGTGGCCTACATCCGCTCGATTCACCAGTAGGCGACTATGTTACAACCGGGACAGCTCAACATCTACAGTTATCGCAATCCTCATGCGCGCAACGTTCAGCTCGTACGGCTCTTCGAAGGCGAGGAATTGCATGCCTATCTGCTTGTCGTGCCACCAGGCGCCGAGATCAGCCGGCACACTCATGAGAATAAGCACGAGATCTTCGACGTACTCGAAGGTGATGGCACGCTGGAGGTCGACGGGCGCCGCATTGACGGGACACCAGGGCGCTGTGTCTTTGTACCAGCAGGCATGGCGCACAGTCTGCAAAACATGTCGGACGCGCCGTGGACGCTGCGCATTACCTGCCAGGAGCGCATCTATCCACGACATATCGGCAAGTTGGTCAATCGCTCGCTGCGCAAGCGGTTGGCGCGCATCTTTGGATAGGCGCAGAAAGGACCGATGATGAGGCGGATTCGGGGAAAGTGAGAGAAATGATGAATGTTTTTGCAGGGCTCGACGGCTATGGGCAGAGCGAGCCGTGGACGATCGATGGGCTGGAGCCGCCGCCAGAGGAAGAATGGCAGCGCATGCGCGGATTCCTGGCGCTCAGCGATGGCGAGGTACAAGCCATGCTGACGACGGTAGAAGCGCTTTTCAGGCGCGGCCACGAACTCGTTGTCGGTACCTATGATTATCTACAACACAATGCAGAGACAGCAGCCATCCTGGGTTGGGAAGAAGGCGCCGATCCGGCGCATCTGGCCGAGCGACGCCGCTTCTTCACGATTTGGCTGGCTCGGCTACTCGGCATGGATTTCAGCGCCGACCTTGCCCACTACCTCTTTCGTGCCGGCAAGTTCCATGCCGCACACGGGCCGCGCCGCACACACGTACCGCCAGTCTACGTGACCGGCTCTATCAGCCTGGTCAATGCTACCTTCGCCCGCTTCATCATGGAGGAAATGCCCGGCCAGGCCCAGGCGCTGCTCGCCCTGGCCGGTTGGAACAAGGTGCTGACCCTCCACCTGCACCTTATGCAGATGGGCTACCAGGCAGCGCAGGCGATCGAGCAGGGTGACTTCGCCGTACCGTTCGTCATGTTCGGCCGCATGCGCGCTGCCACCGGTAAGCATGAATTGTCAGTGTGCATGGCTGACAGCGCCACGGTGCAGAGCGCGCTGCGCAAGTTCTTCAACTACTTCCCACAGGCACGCAGTGAGGTCTTCGACCCGGCGTGGTCCGGCGGCGAGCGTATGGATGCCCACGGCACGCCCTGGTTCACCGTCGATCGCGCATATGCGGTCAAGCCCATGTGGCGCGTCCTGCTCAACGGCAAGGATTTGAGCTACATCGGTGGCCCCGTGATCAGTCTGGCAGCAGGTGACGAAATTCACATCTTCCCACCGGGGCGGTGAGATCAGAAGGAACAAACAAGGAACAATCGTGATGACAACTCCCTTTGCTGTAATGACTGCGCTGCAAGAGCCGATAACTGTTGCCCCCGACACCATTGTCAGCCGCACACTCTACAATGGCGACGATGTGCGCGTCGTTCTTTTTGTGTTTGCACCAGGGCAGGAACTCTCCGAACATACCGCCGCGCGGCCGGCGCTGATCCACATTCTGGAAGGTTTGGGAACGATTGGCTTGGGCGGCGAAACATTGGGTGCGGCGCCTGGCCTGCTGGTGCATATGACGCCTGGGCTACCACACACTATTGTTGCAACAACCGAATTACGCATGTTGCTCTATTTACTGGCCACGTCAGTATGAAGATTACGGCATTTGCCATGATTTTCGCCCACGCCCCGATCGTTTCCCCCGCCGTGCTTGGCATGACGATGGTGTACAGCGCGCGTTTCTATGCACCGCTTTTCCTGTTGCACGCCTTCCTGCTGCTCCGTGTGGGCGGCGACAGTGATGGGATTTAGAAACCAGGATTTTCGGGTGCCGCCGCTGCCGAGAGGGCGAGCTTGCAAAATCTTGGTTTCTATCGACCTTCCCTTTCGCGAGCGACGATGTTCACCAGAAATGCGTCGATCGCTGTCTGTACATCATGGCGATGGCGTTCCCGGTCAACCGATTTCGACGTCACTTCGACCAGGGATGCAGCTGGCATTACCCTGGCCAATTCCTCAGCAAATTCAAATGGATGGATCGGGTCCTGACGCGTCGCCAGGATCAACGCCGATACAGCAAGCCCCGAACAGGTAGCCAGACTGGTGCAGGGACAGTCGAGCGGCATGCGCTCTAATCGAGCAACGCGCTCAGCAGCCTGCGCCTGCTCGAACTGGCCAAGCAGTGCAGCGGCTGCGTCTGGGGCAGCCGCCAACATCTGGGCATACGCGCCGCTGGCCATAAAACGCAAGCGGCCCTCCTCGGCGCCAAAGGTGCGCAGCAGCCAGGCAATAGCCGGATAGACAAGCAGATTCGGCGGCAGCGGCTGGTCGAGCCATGCCGGCCGCGAGAGAATGATCCCCCGGAGCCGTTGCGGACAGCGCATAGCCAGGGCAAGCGCTACCCCCGCGCCCATGGAAATGCCCCCGACCACTGCCGTGGTCAGGCTGAGATGGTCCAGCAGTGCAATGAGATCGTCGGCCAACGTGCTGAACTGCAACAGAGTGGTGTCACCCAGTGGCTGGGTGGCGCCGTGGGCTCGGGCATCCAGCGCTATTAGACGGATGCCCGGCGGCGGTGTGTAGAGCTCCACAATCTGGTTCGTGTCACCGCCAAGCCCATGCTGAAAGACGAACGGCGCACCTGTCCCGCGTTCCTGAAAATGAAAGCGAATCCCATCGCGTTCAAAGTAAGGCATCGGCTGACCTATGCGCCGGTGACGGCCAGTTTTTTGCGGACAAAAGCGATGCTTGCCGGCACCTGGCTTTCATCAAGACCGTGCATGATCAGCGCGCCGTTGTAGCCCGACCGCGCCAGCAGGCCCAGATAGCAATCGAAGTCCAACTCGCCTTGCCCGGGCGCGGTACTGCCGGATACACCGTTGCGGCTGAGGTCCTTGGCGTGGGCAAGGACGATGTAGCCGCCGAGCAGGTTGAACGCCTCGTCGAGAATAGCGGTCATAGACGGCAGTTTGATGGGGGGAATCAGGTTGGCTGCATCGATCACCACGCGCAGCCGCGGTGTCTCGAAGACAGCCAGCAAGCGGCGCGCTTCTTCAGCTGTGTTGACCACATTGTTCAGCTCCGGTTCGATGGCCAACGTCAGATCATACTGCTCGGCATAGAGCAGGGCGCGCTCCAGGGTGGCAACCAGATCCCTCCTCGCAGCGGGCGATTGGTTGTCGGGATGCGCGCTCCACATGTTGTCAGGGGCACGCGTGCCCGTACAAAGCGTGATCACCTTGGCACCCAAGTCATTGCAAATAGACGCCAACACGCCCAGCCGGCGCAGCCCCGCTGCGCGCATGCGGCGATCCGGGTGGATCATGTTGAAGGTGCCGGAGATGGCCGCCATCGTCATGCGGCGTTCCTCAAATGCGGTGCGGATGCTCGTCACGATCCCGGGATCGATGGCATCGGGCAGCGTGGGCAATCCCACACTGGAGAGGTTGAACTGCACGGTAGATAACCCGTGCGCTGCCACGGCATCGAGCGTTGCATCCACGCTCGGACGGATGTACGTCTTCGCAAAAATCCCAATTTCCACGCTGCGGCTCCTTGCTATGTTCTGCGATGATGATGATCTATACGCCGCCGCTGACCTCTGCCAGCTGCACCCAATGTCCGTTCTCTGCCGACTTTGCAATCGCGACCATTGCCCGCATCGCCGCAACGCCATCGTCGATAGTGGCTCCTAATTGCACCTTCCCGTGCAAGATCGTGTCAGCAAAACCCTCTATCTGCAATTTGTACGTGTATGCGTCCTCTCCCAGCATACGGTGATACTGACGATCGGCCGCCGAGAAACATTCCACATGACTAGCCTTGTGGTACCAGGGCAGATAGCCGCGCGCAATCACACTGCCCCGCTCGCCGAAAACCTGAAAACCGTCCTCGAAGTCACCCTGCACCGGGATAATCAGGTCAAGATGGCCCAGCGTGCCGTCAGCGAAATCGACCGCAACAAACCAACCGTAGGCGCTGAAGCGGTTGCTGAAGCGCGCCTGCACTTGCACGATTTCGCCGCCGAGATAGCGCGCCGTATCAACCAGGTGGCTGCCGTGAGTGAGCATGAAGTAACGCTGCTTGTCGCCCTTAGGATTGCCTGCCGGACGTTGCACAGCCGCGCTGGCAAGCGGAACGGGCTGGAGATTGTCCGTCATGGTGTAGCGATAGAAGGAATCGTAATACCATGCCTTGAGCGCCATGACCTGTCCCATCTGCTCGCGGATGAAGGTGCGCGCAAAGGCAATGCCAGGATCGAAACGACGGTTGTTGCCCACCTGAAAAACCAGGCCGGAAGCCTGCACGGCTGCACGCAGCGCCTCGCATTCCTCGACGCTCACGCCGAGCGGCTTTTCGACCAGCACGTGCTTGCCGGCTTGAATCGCCTGCTGTGCCAGCGGTACGTGATATTGATCGGCCACGCCGATGATAATGGCATCGATCTCGGGATCGGCCAGCATGGCGTCGTAGCGCGTGTAGGTACGCGCCGGGGTGTGAATGGCTGCCATGCGATCCAGCAGGTCCTCGGCAACGTCACAGAGGGCGACCAGGTCGGCATTGCGCGCCTTGCGTGTCGCCTCTAGGTGGGCAGCCTGAGCGATTGGCCCGGCGCCCAGCACGCCAATGCGCAGACGCTTTGCATCCTTTGCGATCATGGTTCAACCATCCTTGCCGGGCAAATGCTCCCACCCCAATGGCACCGGCATTGTCGCCCGAGACTGCTCCCGCCACCGGTCGCTTGAGCAATACCAGTCTGCGCACGGTTTGTATCGCCCGTTGGGTCGCTGTCTAGAAAGCAGGTAATCACACTGCTTGCCGGTGTGTATCCACAGGAAACAATACCGCCAACAACCATAGTGTACGGCATTTTAGCCTGCTTGTGCTAGTAATCATAAAACTCAGATCAATTTCGCATAGATGACAACACAGTTCATGGCCGGCGTCGCTGGCCGGCGCGTGGGTCGGCCAGCTCGCCAATGGCACCGCACTGCCAATGACGGGAACCGTTGCGCTGCGCGGCAGCGGAGCGGTTGTCATCTTGCGCGTAGTGACCTTGCGGCCGAAAACGGAATGGCGCACAGCACAGGCAACAGGATCAGCTGGGTACTCTGACTCAGTGCCAGGGACAATGTCAACGCTTGAGCCACACTGGTGACCGAAAGGGTGACCACCACGAATGACGCTCCCGGGCGATATGTGCCTAGGCGCCAGGTACCGGCTACCCAGTATAGCCAGCGAAGGAGACGTCCACCGGGCGCCCGCTGCCGGCCAACTGGGCGACTTGATTGCGTTTGGACGTTACCGCTGCAGCACCGTCCAGGACAGTCAGCTTGTTGCGGAAAATCTGTTGCTCGCCGGGGGCGAGATACACGAGGCGACCCTCGCGCTGTGCACGATTCTGACCTTCAGGTAGGCAGTTGCCCGGTTCCACACCACACACATAGGTTCCGTTGCGGTAATTTTTCCACTGGGTGAGGTAGGGTTCGTGCGTGGTGTCCCATTCGATGGCAAGGCCAAACTCATCCGAGGCAAGCACAGCCACAGCGAGAGCATTCTCATCTGCCAGCACCTGGTGGAAGAAGACTTCCTCCGAATGGCGTAACGTTGCCGGCTGGTAATGTGGCCAATCGTGCAGCGCAGCGCTGGCCTGTAAATCGCGCGGAAGGGTCGTTGCCGACGCGACATGCAGTGTCGTCGCCTCATTGACCAGCGGATAGCCGAAATTGAAGTGATGCAGCAGCATGAACGGCGCAGGCGTATCGTAGCGGTTCTCGACGACGTCGATGATCTCCAGCGCCGGCTCACCCAGTACAAGTCGCAGCGTGCGCGTCAGGTGCAGCTGTTCGCCAAAGAGCGTCGCCTCAGCCAATTCACCTGTCACCTCTACGACATAGCGTTCGCCCTGCCAAGCGCGACTGACCGCCACATTCCACGCGCGCAAGAGCGAAGCATCGCCGTGCAGATCGCGCCATTGGCCCGTACGAGCATCCGTTTCCGGCGCTCCGGCGTGACGTAGGCCACAGGTCACCAGCAAACCACCGTTGAACTGGCGCAACCATCCCGCACCAAAATCCGGCGCGTGCGGTGAACCCTGGCTGATCCAGGTCAAAGGCCGGCCATTGTGTGCTGCCAGCCACACATCAAGCCCACGATCGGGCAGTATGGCGAGCGTGAGACCACTGCTGTTATAGCCGTCGATGACTCGCAGCCCACTGGCCAACGTTGTCTCGCGCAGATCGGCAAACTGGCGCATGTCGACAGAGTGCCGTTCCACAGTCGCACGATCGAGATCAAATGACACCATCTGCTCCCTCCTGGGTTGCCGTTGCTCATTCGGCACGGCTAGATTTCCGCCTCTTTCGCCAGACGAGCGCGATCGACGACGACGATATGCTGGCGTTCCATCACGATGATCGCGTCAGCCGCCAGGGCGCGCAGCGTGCGGCCAACAACCTCGCGTACAGTGCCGAGCCGATTGGCCATCTCCTCCTGCGTCAACGGCACAGGAGCCTTGCCCTGTTCTACGGCCTCGGCCTGCTCTAACAGCAGCTTGGCCAGGCGGCCGCGTACGTCCCGCATGGCCAGATTCTGCACGCTGGCAACCAGGAACCGCGCACGGCGAGCCAGGCTTTCGATAATCGCCCACGCCAGGTCTGGGTGACGCACAGTGATGCTGCGCAGATCGTCACGGGCCACACGCCAGAGTCGCGCCTCGCTGAAGGCAATTGCAGTAGCAGGGTTGAAACCGCCATCGAGGGCTGCCACGTCATTGAAGGTGTCCCCTGGATGGATAATCTGCAGGATGTGCTCTCGCCCATCCTTGGAATGGCGACAAATCTTGACAGCGCCGCTTTCGACCAGGTAGATGCCGGCCTGCGGGTCATCCTGCAGGAAAATGATTGCGCCTTGGGCATAGGCAGTCGCAACAGAATAACGCGCCAGTTCAGCGAGTGCGCTGTCGCTCACCCTGGATAAATAGTGTACAGTACGCCACAGTTCGACAAGGCTTTGTTCCCGGCTTTCCACAGCGTATATTGTACCGAGAGGGAACGGGCTTTGGCAATTACCACAGAGAGCACCCCGTGCTCAGCTGCGCTGGTTGGGGGGATCAACCTGTGTAGAGCCGTCACTGTCCTCCAGTGTAACTGGCGAGCGGCTACAATGGCTGCCAAAACGGGTGGTTTGCATAAACGACAATATGCTATAATCTTACAGAGTGAACAGTTAAAACATGTTCTAGCCAAGTACAGCAGTGCGAATCGGTAATCTGGAATTCTCACAAATCAAGGGAGGCATTCGATGGGCAAAAGTCGACCGTTCGGTGTGACGTTGCTTGCGATCTTTGCGCTGATCGCAGCAGTAGTGGCGGGTTATCATACGCTACAGATGCTGCACATTTTCCCTGTGCGCCTCTTTGGCGGCGAAGTGAAGTTCTTCACGTTTGACATTTTCGGGGCGATTCTGTGGGCCATCATGCTCTTCATCTACCTGTGGGTCTTCCGCATGCTCTGGAACCTGGACCCGCAGGGCTGGCTGTTCGTGACAGTGATCTCTGTGCTGAATCTGATCATGGCATTCCTATCAATCTTCGGCGCAACAACATGGCAGGAGATGCTGCCATCGCTCCTCATCAATGGCGTGATTCTGCTCTACGCCTTGTTGCCGGGTACCAAAGCTGCCTTTGACATGCCCAAGTAGTACACGCACGACTCCAATAGAGCAGCATCCGTAACACGCCGACACATGTAGGGCGATTTGCCAAATCGCCCTACAAAACGCTAGCCCCCATCTTCCGTCGTCCCGCCCAACCAGTACACGCACCACCCCAATAGAGCACCAACCGCAACATGCCGGCGCATGTAGGGCGATTTGCCAAATCGCCCTGTGAAACGTTGGCGTCCATCTTCAACAGCGTTGCCTGGCATGATCATAGCCCATCCTGGTGGGTACGCCATTGTTCATGCCAAACCCCTTCGCCGTACCACGAGGGAAGCAGACAGGAGGGCGGCTCACATCGTATCCGCCTTTTGCACGTTGTCTTCGGCGCACAGGACTGTCATACTGAAATCAGGTCATCGATTCCTAGTGACGCACAGTCTGCACAACCGGTCAGGGAGGTGTATCATGTCAGTACGAATCGCAGCCGTCCTGTGTATCCTGATGCTTGGCACGGCGGTATGTGCGCCCGGGGGAGCGACAGCCGATCAACGTCGCAGCATGGCGCCGCCGGCCGGTCCCCTGATTATCGATCACACCACCACCGACATCTCTCTCATCCCCGACCCGTGGCTGACCCAGGCGCATCAGGTGGCCTTTCACTACGCTCACACCTCCCACGGCGGTCAGATCATCGCCGGTTTGGAGTGGTTGGCGCAGCAGGATGCCCGCTACGCGGTGACGATACGCGAAACACTGCTGCCATCGCCTGGAACTGCCCCCGATATGCTGGCATTGTACGACGGCAACAACTACGAGGGTGATACCTACATCACACCCGAGATGTACTGGGCCAGTGAGGATGGTCGCGCCCACACGGCCAGCGTGGCTGCCACCGGTATCTTCAGCTACAGCATGTGGTCGTGGTGCGGCCAGCAATCCGACAATTCGGTCGAGACCGTGCAGGAGTATCTGAGTGCCCTTGACACATTCGAGGCAGAGCATCCGGAGATGCGGTTTATCTTGATGACAGGGCACACGGACGGCACCTCCGGGCAGAGCTCCATCCTGGAGCGCAACAACGACTTGTTGCGCTCCCACGCCAACCAGGACAACGATATCCTCTTTGACTTCGCCGACATAGAGCGCTATGACCCGGCAGGCAACTACTATCCAGAAGCCAACGATTCATGTGTCTGGTGCGACCAGTGGTGTACGGATCACCCCGAACAGTGCGTAGGCCTGCCTGAGGGATGCTTTGACAACCATCATGCTCACGGCCTTCTCTGCAAGCTGAAGGCACAAGCATTTTGGTGGATGCTGGCGCGGCTAGCCGGCTGGGATGGCAGATCGCCTCAGCTGACGGATACCATGTACCTGCCTACTGTTGCCAGTCCTTGAGTGGATAGCCCCAAAGGGGGTAACTATTCAGGCTAAGTACCCATATTTCAACCGTACGCAAACAAGGCGCAAGTGTCATTACTGCGCTCTATGATGCTCTGAGTGGTCGACCCTTCGTCCCTTTGCCCATGACTGCCTCAGCCTGAATAGTTACTAGAATGGAAGGAATTGGCCTATAATGGCGATGGTGCCAAATCATCGACCAGCGTTAGTCAGCAGTGGGAGCGCAACTGAAGAAGCAACGAATCGCAAGCAAGCGAAAGGAGCGTGTCATGAACGCCCTGTCTGCCGACACTCATTCCAAGATGGAGGCCCTGCAAATTCAGATCGTTCGGCATATGCCCGCATGGGAAAAACTCTCTATTGTAGACGACCTGAATGAGACAGTGCGCGCACTGGCGATCTGCGGGATCAGGCAGCGCCATCCCGCCGCCACAACCGCAGAAGTTCACCGCATGTTGGCAGGTCTGGTGCTGGGCGAGGAGTTGGCGCACAAGGTGTACGACCATGCACGGTGAAACCACGCGTCTTACGCTGCTCGTCGCACAAACGCTGGAGCAGCTTGGCATTCCCTACGCAATTGGCGGCTCGCTTGCCAGTTCACTGCACGGCGTCATGCGCGCCACGCTAGACGTGGACATCGTCGCAGACATGAAGCTTGAGCACGTCCAGCCGCTGGTCGCCGCACTCGCTCCGGAATTTTACGCCGACGACGAAATGATGAGGGATGCCATCGAGCATCGCAGCAGCTTCAACCTCATCCACTACAAAACCGCCTTCAAGGTGAACATCTTCATTCGTAAACTGCGCCCCTTCGACCGCATGCAATTACAGCGGCGTGCGCGATCTGTCATTGTCAGCGACCCCGAACAAAGCGTCTATGTAACCAGCCCCGAAGACACCATTCTCGCGAAGCTCGAATGGTATCGGCTGGGCGGCGAAGCCTCAGATCGCCAATGGCGCGACATTCTAGGCGTGATGAAAACTCGATCCGGCGCGCTCGACCTGGCCTATCTCCACCAATGGGCTGGCGAACTCCAGGTCGCCGATCTGTTCGACCAAGCCCTGGCGGAAGCCCAGTGACGGCAACCGCCACTGCGCAGCTAACGTAGCGGCGGTGAACCGCTTGCCCATACACCAAGCCCGCTCCAAGCTGGCTGCTTAGCCCACGCTTGCCAGGCTGATGCCGAGTATCGACCATCCGTGAGGTTGTTGATTGCCCCATCTGTACCATCGGTGCTGTACAGATAATAAAAAGGGCTGTAAAAAGCAACGGGCACTCCTGTGAGCCAGGAGTGCCCGTACGGCAGAAAAACGATGGTGGGCGAGAAGGGACTCGAACCCGTGACCTCACGGATGTGAACCGTGACCGGACTATTTGTGTACCTGAAACTTCACGGCTGGCGTTGCGGCGACTGCCGCAAGAGAGGCCGCAAGCCCCTCTGTGTGGTTTCTTTGCTCCTGATTTTGGGCGTTTCGACAGCCAACAGATAGGTGTGCCTGACTTAACCGTCGAAGCCGCCAATTTCCATCCGTGATATGTCCGCTTGCTGTGCTGTTGGCCGTGCACCCGTGGGAGACGACCCCTATCGATGCCGGCGGCGCTCGAATTGGCGCCGGCGCCGACCCCTGCCCTACGTTTTCAGGCCGATTGATAACTGGTTGTTCTCGGTCACGCCCCCCAGTGAGTGTTGACCATCGA
>CAIRNL010000383.1 GCA_903879975.1 uncultured Chloroflexota bacterium
CCCAGCCTGAAAGTTATGCCCGCCACGACCCCACCACCTGCCCTGCCTGCCAGCGCCGCCGCGCCGCCGGCGCCCAGACCGGCATCAGCGGGCTGCTAGAGGGCGAACTGCTGGCAATCAAGCCGGAGGGTTTCGATCACCGCGCATCAGCAGCTGACAAAAATCGACTGGCACAGGGTCGCACAAGAGCTGTGAACAATTTGTGACACACGATTGAGGGTTGGAATTGCACCCAGAGTGGCGCCGTCCCCAATCTTCTCCTCCCGGAAAGGCAGCAACCGTCTATGCGCATTGCACTGTTGGCAAACCTCAAGAAAAACGCGCCCACCTGGGATGGGATGTCCCCAGACCAATGGGACGATCTGGATTCGGAGAAGACTGTCGAGTCGATCATGGCGGCGCTGCGCACGCGCGGGCATGAGGTGACTTTTCTGGAAGGAAACATCAGCCTGGCAGAGAGCCTGCCCAAGCTCAAACCAGACATCTGCTTCAACATCTGCGAAGGGCACTTTGGCGATGCACGGGAGTCGCAGGTCCCGGCCATCCTGGAGATGCTGCGCATCCCCTACACCGGCTCGCGCGTTATGACGTTGGCATTGGCGCTGGACAAGCCAATGACCAAGCGCGTGCTGGCCTACCACGACCTGCCGACCCCAGCCTTCCAGGTCTTCGAGCGAGTTGCCGAGCCGCTCGACGCGTCGTTGCAATTCCCGCTCTTCGTCAAACCAAGCCGCGAGGGCACAGGGATGGGTGTCGGCCCAGAGTCGATCGTCCACGACGAAGCACAATTGCGCTGCCAGTTGACGCGTATCTTCGAACGCTATCAGCAACCGGCGCTGGTCGAGCGGTACATTGAAGGCCGTGAAGTCACCGTGGGGCTGGTTGGCAATCTGGTCTCACCCATTGCCCGGCGCGTGCCCCAGGACGAAAACGCCCCACGCATCTTCAAAGGGCTGCACATCTTTCCGTCGCTGGAAGTGGATATGGGCAAGTATCCGATTGAGGAAATGGGCATCTACACCAACCGGATCAAGGTGGAGTTGGCCGATGCCCCTCACTATCTCTGTCCGGCGCCCCTCCCTGAATCGCTCGTCGAGGAGCTGCGCTGGTATACGGCAGCGGTCTTCCGCGTGACCGGCTGCCTGGACGTAGCGCGCGTCGACTTCCGCCTCGACATGCATGACAACAACAAACCCTATATCCTGGAGATCAACCCTCTGCCCGGGTTGAGTCCCGGCTACTCCGACCTGTGCATCGAAGCCGCTGCCGCAGGCTGGACATACGAAGGGCTGATCAACCGCATTCTGGACGAGGCAGCCGGGCGCTACGGGCTGGAATTCAGCTGATCGCCCGCGCTGGGCTGACCTATCTGCTGATTACACACGATCTCGGCATCCTACATTATCTCTGCGACTATGCAGCCTTGCTCTACATGGGTACAGTCGTCGAGCAGGGAACCACTGCCCAGATCTTTGGCGCATCACGCCACCCTTACACCCAGGCACTCCTGGCCGACGTACATTGCCCCGTACGCCCGGTTAGCACGCTCTACTTACACCCAGGCACTCCTGGCCGACGTGCCACCACCTGATCCACCCGCACCCGGTGACAGCTGACGCATCCTGCATCGACCGCATGAAAACTGCGCCGGGCGCAGTGCCCGTCATTCTGGTCGGCGGCGGCATGATCCTGGTGGGCGATACACTGAACGGTGTGTCGGCACTGCATCGGCCTGAACACGCAGCGGTTGCCAACGCAATCGGCGCCGCCATTGCCCAGGTTGGTGGCGAGGTGAACCGCGTCCTCAGCCTCGATGCAGTGCCGCGCGAGCAGGCCAAGGAGGAGGCCACACAGCACGTTCTTCGTGAAGGCACCCTGCCAGATTCGGTGGAGATCGTCGAAGTAGAAGAATTCCCGCTCGCTTATCTGCCCGGCAACGCAACGCGCATCCGCGTGAAGGCAGTCAGCACACTGGCGCTAGGGTAACCGCTATGTGGCAGATCACACACGACGACGTCGAATCGATCGCAATCGGCGCTGGTATCCTGGGCACGGGCGGCGGCGGTAATCCCTATCTCGGCAAACTCTACATGCAGA
>CAIRNL010000384.1 GCA_903879975.1 uncultured Chloroflexota bacterium
ACTGACTGCGCCGGCAAAGTCGTTACCGCGGATGCCTTGCATACCCGTCCCCGCTTCTGTCGGCAAATTCGGCGCCGGTGCTGGCGATCATCCTGGCGATCGTTGCCTGCTATTTTGTCACGGCAGAGGTCGCCAAACGCTTCTTTTTTCGCAGCCAGCACGGCTGACCGAATGGCTGCTGCTCACAAGCTGGCCGGACTCTTCACTCACTGCGAATCGACGGCAGGTAGGTCTTGTAGTCAAAGACGATCTGGGGGGCACACGCCTCCGTCAGTTGGAGATTGGCGGCTACGTTGTTGGCTTTGCTCTGTTCGTCTAGCAGGTTGTCCGGGTCGATCACCGCATAGAGTTGACAGAGCTGCTCCGACCACTGAACCGTCAAGGTCTGCGTGTCCCCGGGCGCAAGCTGCCCAACCTGGTCTGAACGGAGCAGATGCTGCTCTGCAAAGCCCCCTGCGCTGTAGAAGCGGACTGGCACAGCAGCCGATGGCGCAGCACCGATGTTGCGAACGGTGACGTTGAGGGCGTTGCCGACCGGCGCCTCCAGGGCAAGGGCCAGGTCAGGCAAGACGGCGAGGGTCGCTCCGATCCGGTTGTCTGCACGGGTGAACTCGTGGGTGTTGGTGACGCCAACTGTGGCCGCCATCGGGTAGATGCCGGGCGGCAGGAGGGTGAGATCGACCCACGTGGTCGCTCTGGTGGTTTGTCCCGCTGCCACTGAAAATGTCTGCTGGGCAAGAGGCGCTGTCAGTCCCTCTACGCTGTAGACGAGCGCGCCGTCGTAGACATCGCTGTAGCCGTTGTTGCGGATCGTGCTGCGCAGAGTGGCACCGCCATTTTGCCCATACGTGACGTCCATCTGCACAAGTTCAAGGTCGGCGCCAATGCCCAACAGCCGCGCTTGATTGTCCAGTTCGTTGCTTTCGACAACACCGCTGGCCGAGACCGTGACGTAGATGTCTTCCGGCGGCGTGAACCAGGGCGTATACGCGGCTGCAACCGTGCTTTGGGTGTTGCCCGGCATCGGATCGGGTACGAAACCCGTGCCGAACCATACGCCCCCGCTCGCCGGATCCCCCCGATAGAAGTGGACTACTACATTGTGGACCGCTCTGTCGCTGTCATTGTGGACGGTGGCAGAGATCGCCACCTGATTTTCTGCTGTCTCGGATCGGGCAAAGGCCAGATCTGCATCGCTGATCTTCAAGTTGTGAAGAAATGTATGCGAAAGCGTCACCAGATCGGTCTGCGCCTCCACCGGGATGGTGTAGCGGACGAGCTCCCCACCCTCCAGGCGCTGCCGCTCCTCGTAGGCAATCGCAGCGCGTCCATAGGCCAAGAGCAGGCGACCGCTGCTCTCAAAACCGGGTGACAGAAATTTCAGGCTGTGCTCCTCATCGGTAAGCTGTCTTGGGCTCCCCCAAAGCTGGCTGCCCTGATCGTAGTAGACCAGATACAGATTGCGCGGCAGGGTCTTGCTGACAAAGACCACAGCGATGTTGCCGTTCGTATCGAGCAGGGCGTGAAACTCATCCACGCCCTGGATCGCCGCAGGCAGCGGCAAGCTTTGCACGAAGGCAGTCGTCAGGTTGCGCAGATGCAGCTGGTCGCCGGCCAGCCAGAACAAGATCGGTTCGTTCTCGGCGGACAAGAAGGGATGCTGCTGGAGGGTGTAGAGGATCTGCGGTGTGCGCTGGGCCTCGGCCGCGTCGGTCAACTGCTGCGGCGTGGACCAGCTGCTTCCATCCCAGGTGGCGACGAAGAGCTGAGCTGTCGGCGTGATCCCACCGGTAGGCGTCACATTCTGGGTGTAGGCCAGGGTGGTGGTGGCGTTGAGCGCATCGCTTCTGCCGATGCCCACGGCGAATTCAAGCAGCCCTGGAATCGCATCAACGGCGACCGCAGGCGTCTGCCAGCCATTTTGATAAAACGCCGCCACAATCTGATCCGGCGCAGCCACGTCGCCGCTCAACAGCCCGGACGCGTTGCGGCGCCAGGCAGCCACCAGTTCACCCCCTGCGCCGCGCGCCAGTTGTGGGCTCCCGTCCAGGACATCGTTGGTGGTGAGCCATGTCGCCGCCCCCCAGAGCGCCGTGGTGGGGCTGTA
>CAIRNL010000385.1 GCA_903879975.1 uncultured Chloroflexota bacterium
CAGCACCCGCGAGGCGACGGCATCAGCGGTTGGGGCTTCAGAGGCTGGAGATTGGGCCACCGGCACCGCCGCAGGAGCCGCTCTGCGATCCTCGTCCCTTGCATTCCCCAGATCGGGCCGGTTCGTGTGCACAAAGCCCACCACGGCCTGCAAGGTCGGGTAGTCACGCAGGTTCAGCCCTTCCTGCACCGGAATGGCAAACGATTCACGGATAGCGGCGAAGGTCTCGGCCTGCTTCACGGTGTCGATGCCCAGGTCGGCCTCCAGATCCAAATCGAGGTCGAGCATATCCTGCGGGTAGCCGGTCTTTGCGGCCACGACGCCCAACACCTGCTCGACGACTGGGTCAACGAGCGGGGATTGAAAAACTGGAGACTGGGCGATTGGCACCGCGGCAGCCGGTACGGGTACAGCGAGTGCGGGCGACGGCGCAACTGGTTCGGCAGCCAGTGATGCAGGAACCGGAGCAGGCGCAATCAGTTCGACACCTTTGGGCGCGGGCGCCAGAGGGGGCACAACAGGTGCGGGCATGGCCGGTTTGGGCGGGATAACGGCAGGTGCGTACACCTCGTGCGTGGCCCCTGTCCTCTCGCTCCTGACCGCCGCCGCCACTGCCGGCATAGGCAGCGGGCGATAGTCGGTGGGAACGCCGTCGCCCAGCGCAGCGGCGCGTACGAGCGGGCCGCTGCCGTACTGCCAGGCACTGGCAATCGGCGTGCGCGCCGGCTGTCCTTGGGCCACGATGCGCAGCACGTGCTTGACGACCTCAGTCTCAGCTTTATCATAGCCGCTGACATCAGCCAGCCAGCGTTGGTAGCGCGCCTTGTTGTCGACGCGGCCGTGGTTGCCCGGGATACGACGGATCAGTGTCATGGCGATCTGTGAGCCAAAGCCGGCGGCCAGATGCAGCGCATACTGCACAGGATAGCGCCCGCCGCGGCTGAGGTTGAGCACACCCAGGTCGGGATCGACTTCTTTGTAGTTGGGCACGGGCGGCACGATACCATGTTCGAGAATCTTGACGGCGATCACATCCTCGATGCCAGCGCCCATGGGATGGCCGGTCAGTCCCTTGGTGTTGCAGACAACGATCTCGTCCGCAGCTGCGCCAAAGGTATTGCGCAGCGCTGTGACTTCGGCTGCTGCACTGCCGCCGCGCGCCGGTGTGAAAGTCTCGTGCGAGATGAAGACCATCTGCGGCGCCATGGAATAGCGGTTGAGACCAAAGCGGCGCTCCGCGCCGGTGACCAGCCGGTTCATGACATCGGAGATGTGGCTCACGTCGAGGCGCGTGCCGTGGAACGCGCTATTGGCCGTCTCGCCGCTGAGCAGTTCGACGATGCCGCGCATGCCGCGTTCATGGGCAGCGTCCTCGCTCTCGACGACGAGCGCACAGGCGCCCATGCCGAGCAGTGTGCCGTGGCGCCGACGGTCGAAGGGTAGCGCCGCCTCATCGACCTTGTCGTCGGTGGCGGCAGCGCCTGTCGCCAGGAAGCCAGCACCGATCCAGCCCATGAGATGCTCGCTCGTCACGTCGTCCGCGCCGACCACGATGGCGCGACGGCAGCGACCGTTGCGAATCCAATCCTCGGCCAGGGCCACGCCCTGTGCCGTGCTGGCACAGGCGGCGTTGACGTGCGTGTTCGGCCCCCGTGCGCCGATGTACTCGGCGAACTGGCTGTGCCCCATGGCCAGGATGCGAAAGATGAATCGGCGGTCGAATTCGTAGGGATTGTCGGCCAGTTCGTCCTGCAATGCCCCAATACGCCGCAGGATCTCGCGCAGCGTGGTCGGGTCGGTGGTGTACTGGCGTAACTCCTCGAGCGCGCCGAGCTGCTGGCGACGGTTCTCCCACTCGTAGTAACGCGCAAACTCATCGGCCATGCGGTCGCTGCCGGGGAAGGCGCTTGCAAAGATCACACCGGTTTCGTCGCGCAGGGCTTCGGGCAGCATCCAGCGATCAGGCAGGTAGGTGCCCTTGCTCGTGAGCCGGTAGCTTTGAAGCAGCGGGATACCCGCTTCACGCAGTGCGTCCAGACCGGCGGCAATCGAAAGTTGGGTTGTGATGTCGAGCGCCTCGATCAGCTTGGCCGGCACGCCGTACTCCGCAGCCAGATCAAACGAGCCGCCGCGGCCAGCGAGTTTGATCACCTCGTCGGTGTCTTCGATGACCTCGAATCGCCCACTGCCGTCGTCGCCCTTGACCAGCCGTGTGATACGCTTGCCAGCCATCTGCCTGCGGAAACGCTCGGGGATCAGGTCGACAAACTGCTCGCCGCGCAGAATGCGCATGGCGTTGTCGGGGTCCATCACACTCTTTCCGGCGCCAGGCAAGCCCAGCCCAGTGCCCGTGATGACGACGGAGCCAGCCGGTGTCTCATTGCGGTCGTAGGCTTGCTGCGCAGGGCGAGAGGTGAGGGGCGCCGCCGTCCCAGCCAATTGTTGGAGCGCCTGGATCAGCGCCTGGCCCAGTACATTGTTGGAGTCGGCCGCCGGTTGCGGCATAGTTGCACTTTCTTTCACTTCTGATTGGATCGGTGCAGATGGCGGTGCAGCGACGACGACCGGAGCGACTGCGCTGCGCTCCTCGCCCGCAACTCGCCCCTCTACCCCATAGCCAGCGGCAAATAACCCGCACAACACCTGGTTGAAGGTTTCGATTTCGCCGGTCTTGGGATGGTTCGTCAGCAGCGACCAGACGTCGGGCTTGTTGCCCAGCACGTCGTCGACAAAACCCTTGAGTGCGCGTTTGGGACCCACCTCGACGAAGCAGCGCACGCCTTCGCGATACATCGTCTCCAGCCCCTTGACCCACTGGACGGGCGACGCAATCTGTAATTCGAGGATGTCCTTAATTGCATCGACATCCAGCGGATAAGTGTCACCTGTGACGTTGGCGACCAGCGGAATCTGCGGCGGTGCAATGCTGAGGCGATCCAGCACATTGCGCAGCGGCTTGCTGGCTGGCGCCACAATCTGGGTGTGAAAGGCATGGCTGACGGGGATGCGCATGGCACGGAAGCCCTTTTTCTCGAAGAGTCGGATCGCCTGCTCGACGGCCTTGCTGGCACCGCCGACCACGCTCTGGTTGTAGCTGTTGATATTGGCCGCCACTGCATAGCCGTCGACCTCCCTGAGCGTCTCCTCGACGCTGGACAACGGGGCCATAACCGCCGCCATCCAGCCGTTGTCTGCAACGCTGACCTTGGTCATTTCGGCGCCGCGCGCAGCCGATGCTTCGAGCGCGTGGGCAAAAGGCATGACGCCGGCAGCAATCAGCGCCGCGTATTCGCCGAGCGAGTGGCCCATGACCATGTCGGGCGCAAAGCCGTACTCGGCCAGCAGTTTGTAGATTGCTGTATCCATCGTCAACATTGCCGGCTGTGTGATAGCGGTCTGCATGAGCGCCATCTCGGCCTTCTGAATCGCCTCTGGATCCGTGCTGTCCACAAAAATGAAGCTGGTCAGCGGCTTGCCCAGGATCGGCGTCATGACGGTGTCGGCATCCTGGAAAACCTGGGTGACGACCGGCTCCTTGTCCGCCAGCAGGCGCCCCATGTTGATGTATTGGCTGCCCTGGCCCGGGAAAAGGAACGCAATCTTGCCAGGTTTGACGCCGCTGCCGCGGAAGATGCCCTGCCCTTGCAGCGCCTTCCACGCCTGCGGGTTGTCAAAGCCGGCCGCCTTGCGCGCCTTGGTGAGGCGATCGATCAGTTCCTCCTGGCTGCCAAAGTCGATGAAGAGCCGCTCCGGCGCCGTGAGATCGGCCACGGGTGGGGCCTGGCGTCCGGGCGTCCAGCCGGCTTCAATGCGGCGCAAGAGATCGTCCAGTTGGTCCTTCAAAGCAGTGGGTGTCCTGGCACCAACCGAAAGAATGCCACGTAATGGTTTCTTGCCTGCCAACTGGCTGCCCGTCACCGCACCAGCCGGCGCAGTCCCACCGTTCCTCTGACTGCCATGGACCGTAGCTACAGCATAGAGCCTGGGCTCGGCCTGGAGCATGCCTGGCACGTGTTCTTCCAGAACGAGATGGAAGTTGGTGCCGCCAAAGCCGTAGGCGCTGACGCCGGCGCGGCGCGGCGCGTTCTTCGGCTGCTCCCACGCGCGCGGCTCGCACAGCAGGTAAAACGGTGAGTGGGAGAAATCGATGTTCGGGTTGGAGCGCTCGCAATTGAGCGTCGGGGGCAGCAACTGGTGATGGAGCGCCAGGGTCGCCTTGAGCAGCCCCGCTGCGCCGGCACCTGCCTTGAGATGGCCGATGTTGCTCTTGGCCGACCCCAGCCCGATGCTGTGGAGCGGCGCACCGCCAAAGACCTGCGTCAGGCTCTCCACCTCGACGACATCGCCTACCTTGGTGCTCGTGCCGTGCGCCTCGATCAGGGTCGCCGTGGCCGGGTCCAGTCCAGCGTTTTCCCATGCGCGCAGTGCGGCTAGAATCTGGCCCTGCGGGTTCGGGGCGGTGATGCCCTTGCCCCTGCCGTCGCTCGACGAACCGACACCACGAATGACGGCGTAGATCTTGTCGCCGTCGCGCTCGGCGTCAGAGAGACGTTTGAGCAAGAAAGAGGCCGAACCTTCGCCCATGACAAAGCCGTCGGCGCCCTCGCCAAAGGGGCGGCTGCCGGTGGCACTCAGCGCGCCGATCTTGCAGAACTTGACGAAGATCGTTGCACCCATGTTGCGGTCGACGCCGCCGGCGATCACTGCATCGACGTGATGCTCGGTGAGCATCTCAAACGCGGCGTTGATGGCAGCAAAAGAGGAGGCACAGGCGGCGTCGGTGATGAAGTTGGGCCCGCGCAGGTTGAGCACGTTGGCCACGCGGCCGGCAACGATATTGGGCAGTTCGCCGGGCATGGTATCCTCGGTGATGGGCGGCAGCTTGGCGTTGAGCCGTGCGTGCCACTGGCCAAGGATTGCTTGGCGTGTGGCTGCGGGCATAGCGGCGAATTCCGGCACCGCCTCCAACTCATGGGCATATTCGGGGAAGATGACGCGCTGCTGGGTGATGTAGTGCAGTTCGCCACCCATGGCCGTGCCCAGGATGACGCCGGTGCGCTCTGTGTCCAGCGGCCGGCTGGGATAGCCGTAGTCGGTCAGCGCCTCGTCGGCAATCGTAACAGCCCACTGCTGCCCTTCGTCCATGGCAGCGGCCACCTTGGGTGGAATACGGTACTTCTTCCAGTCGAACTGGTAGCCACGCACCCAGCCACCGATCTTGGAATAGCTCTTGTCCGGTGTAGCAGGATCGGGGTCGTAATAGTCGGCGATGCGCCAACGGTCGGCCGGCGTATCGGAGATGCAATAACGCTTGTTGACGATGTTCTGCCAGAAGGCAGGTGCGCTCAGTGCATCAGGCAGAATGGCACCCACACCCACAATGGCGATCGCACGGTCCGAGCTTTGTCTCATGGTCGGTCACTCCTTTGGGAAGGAAAGAAGGGGGAGTAGCCACAACGTCATGAAGACGCAAAGGCTCCCAAAAGTTCTGGCTGTCATCTTCTGGCTTTCATCTTCCGGGAAGACTGGGGCTTCCCTCTTCCTTGTTTTCTTACTCTGCCGGGAAGGCTTCGACGAGTTTCTTGCCGACGAAATCCATATCCTCCAGCAAGCCGGCCTGCGCTGCATAGATGGCAGGCAGATTGAGCGTGCCGGGCAGATCGGGGTCACTCTGCCCAGCGCCGACGGCCCAGCGCAACCCATCCGTCGCGATCTTGAGCGCAGCGTCGCGGGCATGGATACGGCTCATGGCCTGCAACGTCTCCGTGCTGAAGGGCAGGGCATCCGACGGGCTGTTGATGGCACGGTCGGCAAAGACGGCGGCAGTCTCGGCAAAAGCGATGAGTTCGCCGAGGCGAAAGAGGACATGCTGGTTGCGGGTCAGGCGGTCGATGCGTGCCCGTTCCAGGAGATTGGCGACGGCGTGCAGGGCCAGAGCTGCCGTGGCTGCACCGCTGTTCTTGTTCGTGCGCGCCAGTGCCTCGAGCCGCGCGGCCCAATCGTTGTAATATGCGCCCTTGGTCTTGAGGTGAAGCTGCCAGCGGTCACGGCTGATCGTCCACTCCATGATCTCGGAGGTCCCTTCGTAGATTGTGGTGATACGCACGTCGCGCTTGAACTTCTCGACCCTGTATTCCTTGGTATAGCCGTAGCCCCCCAATGCCTGGATGGAATCTTCGCAGGCCCTGTTTCCGCTCTCGGTGGCCATGTATTTTGCAACGGCGCCCTCGGTCTGTTGATTGGGATCGCCGGCGTCAATGCGCGCAGCGGTCCATTCGATGTAGGCGCGCGCTGCTTCGAGCCGCACGGCATTGGGGACAATCAACTTGTCCATATACCCTTGTTTCTCGTTGAGCGTGGCGCCACCCTGGACGCGCGTCTGGCTGTACTGGATCGCCCGTTTGAGTGCAGCCCAGCCGGCACCGAGGCCGAAAGCCGCCACCATCAGGCGCGTGTAGCCAAAGACGGCCTGCGCCTGCGCCAGCCCCTGCCCCTCGACACCCCCCATCAGCCGGTCGGCATCGACGTAGACGTCTTCCAGAAAGAGCGCAGCCGTGTTGCTGGCCCGAATGCCGTGCTTGTCCTCTGGCTTGTTCTTCGAGAACCCTTCGGCATCTTTCTCCACGACAAACCACGACGGCCCACCCGGCGCTGCGGCCAGGATCGTGTAGATTTCAGCCACACCGCCGTTGGAGATCCACTGCTTACGCCCTGTAATTGTGTACCCTTTGACTGAGCCGTCTTCGTTCTGTACCGGCACAGCCTTGGTCTTGAGCTGCGCCAGATCGGAGCCGGCCTGGGGTTCCGTAGCGCCGTAGGCCACCAGTAGACCCTCGTTGGCGATGCGGCTCATCCAGTGATGCTTCTGCTCTGGGGTGCCCCCGACAACGATGGGATCGGCGCCGAGGAAGGTGGCAAGCACGCCCGTCGCAATACCGACGTCGATACTGGCCATGGCCTCGGAGACGCGGTAGACGTCGTAGGCGCCACCGCCGAGACCGTCATCGGCTTCATCGATGAACACTAGATGCAGGCCAATGTTGTTGTAGAGATCGGAGAGGACCTCGGTAGGAAACCGATCTTCGTGGTCAAGTTTCAGCAGAAATTCTGGGGTGAGCTTTTTGTCGGCGTACTTGTTCAGCGTGGCAAGAATCTGATCAAGTTCCTTACGATCCAGCGCCATGTTCGCTGCCTCCTGTGATCTGGG